>CAMCNQ010000182.1 GCA_945875955.1 Limnohabitans sp. Rim8
GTGAAAGTAATGTGCGGCTGGTCATTGAATGTTTACCTATCAGTTGGTAGGTGAATTGTAGCGCCAAAAAAGAGCTTGTCAAACCAAACTTCAAAAAAGATTCAAGTCATTACGCTGAATGTGGGTTTCAAAGGGTAAAGAAGTTCCGAAACCACAGACTTTGCTCGCCAAGATGTCGATCTTCTCGTTGGTGGGCAAGCATACGCAAGGCGTGGCGATGAGACTTGCGCCCAGATCCAGCAAAAACACCTCGCTGCGAAGGTACTTTTTTGCCAGCACGCCTGCCCTGCCTGTTAGATGCTTTGTATCATGAACGCCGACATGAAGAAAAGCGCTCAAGTGAATGCCCTGCTATGGAGCCTACAAGGTCTATGAACATCTGTATTCTTGAAAACGACGCAATCGATCCAGAGGCAAGAAGCCGCTTTGAACGCTATGGCCACATGTTTCAAAACCTGTTTCATCAGGCAGGGGCAAACGGCTGGACTTATGAAATTTTTCACACCCCATTGGGCGAATACCCTGATACTTTTGAACGCTTTGATGCCGTCCTGTTGACCGGCAGCAAGGCAGACTCTTTTTCACAAGAAGCCTGGGTGCTTGAGCTTCGCCAACGTGTCGTGGAATTGATCGCACAAAAAAAGACATTGTTGGGCATTTGCTTTGGTCACCAATTGATTGCCTTGTGTTTGGGTGCACCCGTTGGCCGAGCCCCACAAGGCTGGGGCATTGGCAGCATGACCCATGCTTGGCACAAGGTCCCAACGCCACCGTCAACCACACAAGAAACAACACCGCCCGCGGTCAAACTCATCGTCAGTCACCAAGACCAGGTTTTGGCCTTGCCCGCTCAAGCGGTGCTTTTGGCCAGCAACCCGCATTGCCCTGTGGCAGCCTATGCCCTAGGGCAAGAAATTTTCTGTGTGCAGGGGCACCCTGAATTTGAAGCGGATTACAGCGCCTATTTGATCAATCAACGGCGTGAACGGCTGGGCCAGGCGCTTTACGAACAGGGCTTGAACAGTTTGAAAGACGGCCACGATGGGGTGGTGGTGGCACGCATGATGGTCGACTTTGTACACAACAAGCGGTCAAAACAAACAGCTTTCGTCGTTTGACCCCCGCAGCCACATGGCATAGGATGGGCCGAGGATCAATTGTTTTGCAAACAATTTGCAAAATATGCAATTGATTTGAAATCATTTGAATCATTCCCACTCAATGCACAAGGTCAGTCCACCATGAAAATTCGCACCTTTTTTTGTTGCTTGGCGTTTTGATGATCGCGGGTTTTGTGGCGCTCAACATGGGCGAGATTCTGCGACCAACCGACATCAACCTGGGTCTGACACACATACAGGCCCCCATGGGCCTGGTCCTTTTGGGGCTGTTGGTGATGGCGCTGGCGGTTTTTGTGGTGGCCTTGGTGGTTTTTCAAACTGGACATCTTTTTGCGCTGCGCCAACTCAACAAAGAAGCCAAGGCGCAACGCGCCCTGGCCGACAGCGCAGAACAATCTCGCTTTACTGAACTGCGTCAGCTGCTGCAAGAACAAGAAAAGGCGCATTTGCAAAGCGAACAAACACAGCAAGAAAATCACTTTGCCAAATTGGCCGAGTTGCAAGCCAAGGTGCTCACCAAAATTGAAGAAGGTCACAACGGTTTGGCCGCCAGCATGGGTGAGATGGAAGACCGGATTGAGCGACAAGTGCAAAGCCTTGTCGCGAAATTGTCCGTTTGAGCAAACCACAGTCTGTGACCCGCTTGCACAGCCAACGCTGCTTAAACCGACAAACCTAAAAACACCGACATGCGGTGCAGTTCTTGCTCCAGGGCCCGCGCAAAAGCTTTCTCTTTGGGGGGCGAAGCCACAAAGCCCAGATCGGACACCAACACCGCCTCTTTCACGCTGAGATTGGCCCAGCCGATCACCTGCTCGCGCCACAGCATGGGCAAAGCGTAATGGCCTCGAACGCGCTTGGCCGCCGGTGTGTAGGCTTCGAAACGGTAAGCCCAGCCCCAAAACAACTCAAAACGCCTTCGGTCCCACACCACGGGATCAAAAGGCGCCAAAAACCGCAGCTGTTCATCGGTTTCATGCCGCCCGTTGCGAGGGTCTTCCCCTTCTGGCCAAAACCAGGTCGTGCTGTCCAGCGTGACGCTGGGCAATCGCAAGCGAGCGCGTTGCAATGCTGCTTGTCGTTGGTCGCGCCATTGCGGCACGCCACCAGAGAGCAAGCTGACCAATTGAGCAAGGCTGGCGCTGGGCAAAGGGGCGTACTTGGTGAGGATGAGATCAAGCAATTTGTCCATGATGGCGTCTGGGCTTAAAACGCTGGGCTGGTGCTCACGAACTGCGTAAATGCGCTGCCCGCCTTCGCGCCTGGCCACCCGCAACATGCCACGGTAATGCATGCCGTCCAGCAATTGGGTGCAGGCCTTGCTTTTGCCACCAAACCAGTTGGTGACCTGACCCAGGTCAAAATATGCATCCACCTCAGCGGCCCTTACCGTGCCGCGTTCGCGCACAAAAGCCAGTGCATCCTGGGCCTGCAGCATGCGGCTTTTTGACCAAAGGGCTCCTGCTGTACGCGGGTGCATCAGGTGGTGCAGATCACGCTGGACAAAGCCATAGTTGACGAAAAAATCTTCTTCGATCTCCAGTCTGGGGTATTGCGCCTCCAAGTCTCCGGCACGGTAGTTTTTCACCCGGTGCCGCAAAGTCAGGTCTTGCGCGCGAGCAGGCGCTCGCAAAGGATCGGCCTGTACAAAGCCCAGTCGCTGCAAGGCTTTGGGCAAGCTCGTGGGCTTGAACAGGCTGCGCGACAGCGCAAAACTGCGCAAATGCCCCATGCTCAATACGGGGTCCGTCATGGTCGAGGCAAGCGGCGCCAAAGGTGAACCAAGATCAGCTACCAAAAGGCGCTGCGCTGGCCCTGATTTGCGCCAACTGCGCTTCCAGGGCTTGGATGCGCGCACGCGCGTCATCGCCTTCAGGAATGGGGGCGCCGCCATCGCGCCACTGCACGGCGGCTTTGAAACCCTCGGCTTGGGCATAGCGCCTGAACCACAAACCTTCAGGGTTGTGGCGGGTGATGCCGTCAAACACCGTGGCCATGGTTTGGGCTTGCTCCAGACCCATGGTCAGCATCACCTGGTTGACCACCATCTTGTGCATGGCCAGGTGGCTGCTGGGCACCCCTGCAACGCGTTGGGCCAAACGCACAGTGGCCGCCTCTAACGCGTCTGCCGGCACGGCCTCGTTGGCCAAGCCCCAGTCGGCGGCGGTTCGCCCATCGATCACATCGCCGGTGAACATCAGTTGTTTGGCCCGCATGGGGCCCAGTCTGAAAGTCCACATGGCGGTGGTGGGGCAACCCCAAACGCGGGTGGGCATATAGCCTATGCGTGCATCGTCGGCCATCACCAGCATGTCGCAGCACAGCGCGATGTCACTGCCCCCGGCCACGGCCGCTCCGTGCACTTTGGCAATGGTGGGCTTGGGGCTGCGCCACAGCGCCATGAAGTCTTCGGTGTTGCGCTTCATGTAAGCGTAATCGGCCATCGGGTCCCATGGCGATTTTTCTTGCTGGCATGGGTGGTCAATCTGTCCTTCACCAAAATGGGCAAGGTCATAGCCACCACAAAAACCTTTGCCTGCCCCTTCCACAACGATCACATGCACCTCGGGGTTGGCATTGGCCCAGTCCACTGCGGCGCGCAATTCTCGGGGCATGTCTTCGTTGATGGCGTTGAGCCTCTCGGGTCGGTTCAGCAGCAGTCGCGCAATGCGCGGATGGGCCGGATCGGTCTCAATTTGCAAGGTGCTGAAAATAGGCATTTTGAATTTTTCCTTCGTGATCATGGTGGCGCACGCACAGCGCCAGAACTTGTCGCCTGATGGACATCAATGGCCGAATTATTCCACTGTGGACAGGCCCTTTGGTGGTGGGCCTTGAAGGGGTGCTGAACGGGAACACAAAAAACATTCGGCGGGCGAATGGAGCGCTGTGAAAGGCAACGCAACACCGCTTTCAGTTAAAAACGTTCGCCCCCACAACAGCGAAGCGTTAATCTGCGCCAATAACGCTGAGAACAAGCCGTTCAGAACGCCCAGGCCTTAACGCAGCCGAATGCGCCCGGACACTTGCACGCTCACCGACTCCATGCGGGCTGCCACGGGCAAAGACTGGGCGTCAGCGGCCATCGCCATGCGACCCATGAGCACAGGGCTGGGCGCGATGTGCAGATCGCCTCCCACGCGCACATCGACCAGGTCGTAACTCTCAAAGCCAGAAGCCTTGGCGATAGATTGGGCTTGATCGAGAAACGCCGCACTGACCTTCCTGCTCGCCTGTACCGCGGTTGAGCGCACCGCTGACGTTTAGAGCCACCTGGGCCAGATTCAAGGTCGATAAGCGTGCGCTGCTTGTCCAATCAATCCAAAGTCTCTTCATTCCAACACCACACCGGCCTCCCCCAACCAGCCATTGGCAAGCCCATTTTGATCACGCGGGTGCATGGAAAAACCAACTGTTTTCACTTGCATATGTTCTGCAGATGCCATGGGTGTGAGCTGCAAGAGCGCTCTTTGCAGGGCTTGTTTGAGCTGCGTTTACACCGCATCAGTGGCTGTAAATCTGGAATGATCATTAATCAAAGTATTAATCTAATCGCAAAAATATATGAATTTACTTTGTATTCCATCACACCTAAAGTCCATCACACCAACCCCGCAACCCCCAAACAGGAGACTGAAATGAGCGAATTGGACAGTGGCTCTGGACAAATCACCGATGCCAAAAAGCGTTACAGCGCTGGCGTTTTGAAGTACAAGCAAATGGGCTATTGGATGCCTGATTACGTGCCCAAAGACACGGACACGCTGTGCTTGTTTCGCATCACACCCCAAGACGGCGTGGACCCAGAGGAAGCCGCAGCTGCTGTGGCTGGCGAATCGAGCACCGCCACCTGGACCGTGGTGTGGACCGACCGCCTGACCGCCTGCGACAGCTACCGCGCCAAGGCCTACAAGGTCATTCCTGTGCCCAACAATCCCGGCCAATTTTTCGCCTATGTGGCATACGACCTGATTTTGTTTGAAGAAGGCTCAATCGCCAACATGACGGCCAGTTTGATAGGCAACGTGTTTTCGTTCAAGCCACTCAAAGCCGCACGCCTGGAAGACATCCGCATACCGGTCGCCTATGTCAAAACCTTCAAAGGCCCGCCCACAGGTTTGATCGTTGAGCGCGAGCGCTTGGACAAATTTGGCCGCCCCCTGTTGGGCGCGACAACCAAACCCAAGCTGGGTCTGTCAGGCCGCAACTATGGCCGCGTGGTCTACGAAGGTCTCAAGGGCGGACTGGACTTCATGAAGGACGACGAAAACATCAACAGCCAGCCCTTCATGCATTGGCGTGACCGCTTTTTGTTTGTGATGGACGCGGTCAACAAGGCCAGCGCTGTGACGGGTGAAGTCAAGGGCAGCTACTTGAACGTGACCGGCGCCACCATGGAAGACATGTACGAACGTGCCGAGTTTGCCAAAGACCTCGGCTCGGTGATTGTCATGGTCGACTTGGTGATCGGTTACACCGCCATCCAGTCGATGGCCAATTGGTGCCGCAAAAACGACATGATCATGCACATGCACCGTGCAGGACACGGCACTTACACACGCCAAAAAAACCACGGCGTGAGCTTTCGTGTCATCGCAAAATGGCTGCGCCTGGCGGGTTGCGACCACTTGCACACCGGCACGGCCGTGGGCAAGCTTGAGGGCGATCCGCTCACCGTCCAAGGCTATTACAACGTCTGCCGCGACAGCTACACCCACACCGACTTGCCACGAGGCCTGTACTTTGACCAAGACTGGGCCGATCTGAAAAAGGTCATGCCGGTCGCATCGGGCGGCATCCATGCCGGGCAAATGCACCAGTTGATCGACCTGTTTGGCGACGATGTGGTGCTGCAATTTGGCGGCGGAACCATCGGTCACCCCATGGGCATACAGGCGGGTGCAGTGGCCAACCGCGTTGCACTGGAATCCGTGGTCAAGGCCCGCAACGAGGGGCGCAACATCCTGGAAGAAGGGCCGACCATCTTGAAAGAAGCGGCAAAAAGTTGCTCTCCGCTGAAAGCGGCTTTGGACACCTGGGGAGAAATCAGCTTCAATTACCAGAGCACCGATTCAAGCGACTACACCGCCACCCCCGCCACCGCTTAACAACAAACCCGCCAGGAGCACAGCACCATGATGACCAACCCGACCGGCCGCTTGACGCAAGGCCAATTCAGCTTTCTGCCAGACCTGAGCGACGCTGAAATCACCCTGCAAATTGAATATGGATTGCGCAAAGGCTACGCCTGGAGCGTGGAATACACCGACG
>CAMCNQ010000183.1 GCA_945875955.1 Limnohabitans sp. Rim8
GCGGCCATTTGATCAAATTTTTCTGCCCACAGGCCTGCAATCACGCCCAAAGCCCCCATCATGGCCGCGCCCATGACGGCAAAAGCCACAATCCAAAGCGGGTAAACAAAGTTGATGCTGACCATCCAGCCGGTGATGACAAGCACCCCCAAGCCCACGGCCAAGCCACGCACCACAGAAGAGCCCACATAGGCCACAAACCAGCTGCGGTGGGACAAAGGGGTGAGCAACAAAAACACCAAATTGCCCATGATCTTGCTTTGCACCATGCTCGACGAGCTGTTGGCAAAAGCGTTTTGAAGCACGCCCATCATGATCAAACCGGGCAGCAAAAACGAGGTGTAAGGCACTTGGTCATACACCTTGACATGGTCTTCCAGAACATGGCCAAAGATGAGCATGTACAACACCGAGGTCAGCACGGGGGCCGCCACAGTTTGAAAAGCCACTTTCCAAAAACGAAGCACCTCTTTGTAAAAAAGGGTTTGCCAACCGGTCATATGCAAGGGCTCTGTTCTGGTTGTTTGCGGTTCATCACTTCGAGGAAGACATCTTCCAGATCGGCTTGGCGTATTTCCACATCCTGAGCCTCCAAGCCCGCGGTGCGGATGGTGGCCAGGTGTTTTTCAATTTCAAAAGCGTTGTGCACCGGCAACTGGACAATGCGACCGGTGACGCGGGCAATGGCCGCCACTTCAGTGGGTAAATCGCCGTCGAGTTTGAAGCGCAAGACCTGGCTGGTGGCCGACTGGAGCAAGTCACAGGTGCTCTCCAATGCCACCATTTGCCCGCGTTTGAGCATGGCAATGCGCCCGCACAAAGCTTCGGCTTCTTCAAGGTAATGGGTGGTCAGCAAAACCGTGTGGCCTTGCTTGTTGAGTTTGGCAATGAACTGCCACAGGGTTTGGCGCAGCTCCACATCGACACCGGCTGTGGGCTCGTCCAAGACGATCACACGCGGCTTGTGCACCAAGGCTTGGGCGACCAGCACCCGACGCTTCATGCCACCAGACAGTTGGCGCATATTGGCATGGGCTTTGTCGCTCAAGCCCAAACAGTCGAGCAACTCATCAATCCAGCCGTCGTTGTTTTTGACCCCGAAGTAACCCGATTGGATGCGCAGCGCTTCTCGCACAGTAAAAAAAGGGTCAAACACCAACTCTTGCGGGACCACCCCCAGCATGCGCCTGGCCTTTGCATAGTCGGCCTGCACATCGTGCCCATGGACCAGCACTTTGCCTTCGCTTGGCCGGGTCAAGCCCGCCAAGATGCTGATCAACGTGGTCTTGCCCGCCCCATTGGGGCCAAGCAGGCCAAAAAACTCACCCTCTTGAACCTCGAAACTGATCCGGTCAAGGGCTTTGAACGCGGCTGCGCCTGCCTGTTTGGCGGGATAGACTTTGGAGACAGATTGGAAGGAGAGCGCAGACATGTGAGGGCCTTATTTTAAGTGCTGGCCCGATCAAACCGCGGCAATGCTGGGGGTTTAGGGTCAAAAAGACCCCGGCGCGTGGAATTCAGGTGCGCTCTAGCAGGTCGAGCACGCCATAAAGGCTGGCCAATTCACGCAAACGCGCCGACATGCCGATGACGCGGTAATCTCGCCCCAGAGACAAAATGGCCCTGCGCAGCCCCAGCAAGACCGCCAAAGCCGAAGAATCGAATTCCACCAAAGCCGAGGCGTTGACCTCGACATGAACACCATTTTGCGTGGCCAATTGGCCCATGCACTGGGCCAGGCAAGCGTCTGCGTGGGAAAACAGCAAAGTCTCGGGCAAATTCAGGGCACTCATGTTGCAGTCCCTCAAGTGGCTTTGGCATTGAGTTTGTTGCGCGCCGACAAACTGGCGATCAAGGCGTCGATGCCGCCCGAGTTGATCTCCTTGGTGAATTGGCTGCGGTAATTTTCAATCAGCCAGACTCCCAAGACATTCAGGTCAAAAATCAACCAACCGTCGCCTTCGCCGGGTGTTCTTTCAAGGCGGTAGTCCAATTGAAGGGGGTCTCCCCTGCCCCTGACTTCGGTGTTGACCACCACGTTTTTGTCATCTTGACCGGCACGCAAGGGCTTGACCACCACAACTTGGTCACTGATTTGGTTGAGTGCACCTGAGTAGGTGCGCACCAATAAAATTTTGAACTCTTCTTGCAAGCGCTTTTGCTGCTCTGGCGTGGCTTTTCGCCATGCCGGGCCCGTGGCCAAGGCCGTCATGCGCCGAAAATTCACATGCGGCATCAACTGCGTGTCCACCAGTTGCATGATTTTTCCGATGTCACCTGTGCGCAAGGATTTATCGGCCTTGATCGTGTCCAAGGACAGATTCACGATGCGTTTGATGAAGACATCGGGCGCCTCTTCGGCTGACCAAGCAGACCGTGTGGCCAGACCCAACGACAAGGCGCTGGCAATGGCCAAGAGTTGGCGGCGATTCAAAGGCTTTGAAGGCATGTTTTCCATTGGGCAACTATAGGTTCAAGAAGTTGCGCTGGTGTATGTAAGTGTTACAGAAAGTAAAGTCTTCTGGCCGTCCTGGGGTTCAAAAAACCTCAAGGCTCTGTGTAATCAAAGCCAGGTGGCGGGTTGCCATCATGCACCTCGTACGCGCGTTTTTGCAAATACCCGTCGCGCACAAAGGTGTAAGGGTCCAAGGCGGCCCCCTTGATCACATCCAGCGACTGCAGATAGCTTGCGCGAACATCCAAAATTTTGCTCACCGACAAAACGTTGCGGGTCGCGGAATCTTTCAACTGCTGGGCCGCATCGCCTTGCATGTCCACAGGCGTGGCCAAGGCATCGCGCAAAGTGGAGGGTCCAAATATCGGCAACACCACATAAGGGCCAGGCTTGACTCCCCAATAACCCAGGGTCTGGCCAAAGTCTTCTTTGCGTTTTTCGAGCCGCATTTCCGTGGCCACATCGAGCAAACCGCCCAAACCGAAAAACGTGTTGACATTGATGCGCATGAAGGTTTCAGCCGTGGCCTGCCCCTTGAGCTGCAAGGCGTTGTTGACCAAGGACCACACATCACTGAGGTTGCCCAAGAAATTATGCACCCCCGTGCGCACAGGGCTTGGCAGCACAGCCACATACAGCTGAGCTGCAGGCTTGATGGCCACGGTGTCCAGTGCGTCGTTGAACGCGTAAACACGACGGTTCATGCCCTCCCAGGGGTCGCGCGGGTTGGCTGTAGACACGCTGGCACAGCCTTGCAACAGGAGCAATGCGGCGCCCAGCGCCCAAAGCCCGATTTTTTGAATGCGCAGTCGCATGTTCATTGGTCCTTTACGGCTGTTTTATCGGCTTGGCTAAAGAGGAATTGGCTGATCAGGTTTTCCAAAATCACGGCCGACTGCGTCGAGCCAATGCGGTCGCCGGCCACCAAATTCTTTTCATCTGCGCCTGGCGTGACATCCAGATATTGCTCGCCCAACAAGCCACTGGTCAAGATTTTCAAGGAGCTGTCTTTGGGAAACGCATGTTCGGACTGCAAAGCCAAGCTCACCTTGGCCTGAAAGGACTCGCCATCGAATTCAATTTTTTTCACACGCCCAACCACCACGCCCGCACTTTTGACGGCCGCGCCCGATTTGAGGCCGCCAATGTTGTCAAACTTGGCACTGATTTCATAGTCGGCCTTGAAGTTCCAGGTCAACAAGTTCGCGGCTTTGAGCGACAAAAACAAAACAGCCACCGCCCCCAAGAACACAAACAATCCAACCCAAACATCATTTCGCGAACGTTGCATGGTATTTCTCTCTCAAATGCTGAACATCAAGGTGGTCAGGATAAAGTCCAGACCCAGAACCGACAAGGATGAAACCACCACACTGCGCGTGGTCGCACTGGCCACCCCTTCAGGCGTGGGCTTGGCCACATAACCTTGCAGCAAAGCGATGAAGGTCACCGCCACCGCAAAAACAAGGCTTTTGATGATGCCATTGCCCACGTCTTTGAAAACGTCGACACCGCCTTGCATTTGGCTCCAAAAAGCGCCGGCATCAACACCAATGAGCAAAACACCCACCACATACCCGCCCAAAATGCCCACGGCACTGAACACCGCAGCCAACAAAGGCAGGGCAATGATGCCGCCCCAAAAACGGGGGGCCAAGATGCGCTGAACCGGGTCCACCGCCATCATCTCTAGCGCCGTGAGCTGCTCGCCCGCCCGCATGAGGCCAATCTCTGCGGTCAGCGAAGCGCCTGCGCGACCGGCATACAAAAGCGCGGCCACCACCGGCCCCAGTTCACGCACCAAGCTCAAGGCAACCAACAAACCCAGGGCCTCGGCCGAGCCGTAGCGCTGCAAGGTGTAATAACCCTGCAAGCCCAAAACAAAACCCACAAACAAGCCCGACACCACGATGATGGCCAAGGAGTGGTTGCCTAAAAAATGCACCTGGTCTCGCACCAGACCAAAACGCTTGAGTGTGACGCCCGACATGCGCAGCAACTTCAGGAACAAACGCGCGCCAAAACCCAGATCGGCCAGCAACTGACGTGTCATGGCCCCTAAACTGGCCAACCCATCGATGGGGTTCATGTGGCCCTCCGGTCATAGTCCTGCAGCGTTGAGGGAGCGGGGTAATGAAATGGCACAGGCCCATCGCTCAAACCATGCACGAACTGATGGATCAAGGGGTCGGTGCTGGCGCGCAGTTGCTCAGGTGTGCCTTGGGCAGCCACACCGCCATGCGCCAAGATGACCACGTGGTCGGCGATTTCAAAGGTTTCATTGACATCGTGCGAGACCACCACGCTGGTGATGCCCAAGCTGTCGTTCAAGCGGCGAATCAAGCGCGCAGCGGTGCCCAAAGAAATTGGGTCCAAACCCGCAAAGGGCTCGTCGTACATGATCAGATCGGGGTCCAGGGCGATGGCTCTGGCCAAGGCCACACGTCGGCTCATGCCACCGGATATTTCCGAGGGGCGCAAATCACGCGCACCCCGCAGCCCCACCGCATCGAGTTTCATCAGCACAACGTCCCGGACCATGTCCTCCGACAAAGCCGTGTGCTCGCGCAAAGGAAACGCCACATTGTCAAACACGCTCATGTCAGTGAACAAAGCACCAAACTGGAACAGCATGCCCATGCGACGCCTTGCTGCGTAGAGCGCGCTTTGCCCCATGGCCATGACGTCTTGGCCATCAAACAACAACTGGCCTTGACTGGCGCGAATTTGCCCACCGATGAGCCGCAACACTGTGGTTTTGCCGCCGCCAGACACCCCCATCAAGGCCGTGACTTGGCCACGCGGCACGTTGAAGCTCAGATTCTTCAAAATGACACGTTCCCCATACCCGAAGGTGAGGTTGCGCAATTCAACAAGTGGAGGGGCAGACGTGGTGTTCATGAAAAACAAGCATCAGGTCAACCGACGCTTGTAAGGCCAAGGCAGCCAAGCTGGGCGATGGTGGTCCTTGGTGCCAAAGTGATTTTACCCAACTCTTAAAGCCCATCAGCATGGCGGTTTGCCCCTGCCCAACAGCCATAAACACACCGCCCGCCAAGCTCAACGTGGCAATTCGCTTGTGCCCATCAGGAACGCGTCCACAGCTCGCGCTGCTTGACGGCCTTCGCGCTGCGTGGCCGGCAGGCCACGCTTCACCTTGCGCCCCAAAGGGCGACCACGAAGGCCGCCCACAAAGGTCAACGTGGCAAGTCGCTTGTGCCCATCAGGAACTCGTCCACGGCACGGGCTGCTTGACGGCCTTCGCGCTGCGCGGCCGGCAGGCTGCGCTTCATCTTGCGCCCCAAGGGGCGACCACGAAGGCCGCCCGCAGAGGTCAACGTGGCAAATCGCTTGTGCCCATCAGGAACTCGTCCACGGCACGGGCTGCTTGACGGCCTTCGCGCTGCGTGGCCGGCAGGCCGCGCCCCATCTTGCGCCCCAATGGGCGACCACGAAGGCCGCCCGCAGAGGTCAACGTGGCAAATCGCTTGTGCCCATCAGGAACTCGTCCACGGCACGGGCTGCTTGACGGCCTTCGCGCTGCGCAGCCGGCAGGCTGCGCTTCATCTTGCGCCCCAATGGGCGACCACGAAGGCCGCCCGCAGAGGTCAACGTGGCAAGTCGCTTGTGCCCATGAGGAACTCGTCCACGGCACGGGCTGCTTGACGGCCTTCGCGGATCGCCCACACCACCAAAGACTGGCCACGGCGCATGTCGCCAGCGGCAAACACCTGGGTCACGTTGGTGGCATAACCGCCATCAAAGTCTGTACTGGCTTTGGCATTGCCGCGGTTGTCCTTGTCAACGCCAAAGGCTTCGAGCACGCTGGCCACTGGATTGGTGAAGCCCATGGCCAACAAGACCAGGTCGGCTTTGTATTCTTTTTCCGAGCCCGG
>CAMCNQ010000184.1 GCA_945875955.1 Limnohabitans sp. Rim8
AGACAACTGGGTTTGGGCCAACAAGGCTTGAACCACGTCGGCATAGCAGCGGGCCAATTGGATGCCTGCCAAGGCACTGCGGTGCAATTCGTTGTGCCCACTTTGGTTCAGCGCCATCAGCGCCAATTTAAATTCATCCTCAAACGCCACAAAGGCATGGGCTTTGACCGCCAGCCGGCCTTGTGCATCGATGACAGCCAAGACGCCATCCACGCCATCCATGGATGTCCCTGACATCAGTCCGATATAGGGTTCAGGGCGATCGAACATAGGACTTTTAAGTGCCAACTGCAGAGGCATTCAGGCTCTGCGTTGATGCGGGTGGGCAATGCGCGTCATTAAAAAAAAGGGCCGTTGAGGCCCTTGCGTTTCACTGAAATTGGTTTGCGCCCATTTGGGCGGCGGCCTGCAATTGGGCCCTGGCTTGCCCAGCCGTTGAGGAAAAACGCGCCAAAGCCGCTGGTGACAGTGGCTTGCTCTCGGCCTTTTGAATCACCTTCTCTGGGTTAACGTGAACGCCGTTCACCCGAAATTCAAAATGCAGGTGAGGGCCTGTAGACCAGCCGGTTGAACCGACCGCGCCAACGACATCGCCTTTTTGCACAGTCTGGCCTTGACGGACCTTGATGCGACTCAGGTGCGCGTAAACCGATGAATGTTTGTTGCCGTGGTCAACGATCACCACATTGCCATATCCGCCTTGAGAGCCTGCAAATTTAACCACGCCATCACCCACGGTCATGGCAGGTGTGCCTGTTGGCGCAGCGTAGTCAACGCCCAAGTGGGCTTTCATGGTTTGGAAAATCGGGTGAAGGCGGAAGCTGAAACCGCTTGTTTTGCGTGAAAACTCAACAGGCGAGGCCAAATAGGCACGTGCCAAACTTTGGCCCTCCAATGTGTAATAAGCCCCACCTTTGCCCAACTCTTCAAACCACACGGCTTGGTAAGTCTGGTTGTTGTTGACCAACTCGGTGCTCAACACGCGGCCAGTCCGCAAAGGCTCGCCATCGGCTTCAAGCACTTCATAAACAACAGAAAAGCGTGCACCTTTTCGCAAGGCGCGGTGAAAGTCGATTTGGTTGGAAAAAATTTGGGGAAGCTGGCGTGCTACTTCGTAGGGCAAACGCGACTCGTCTGCTGCTTCGTAAAGACTTTTCTCCACCGTACCACCCGTCATGCGGATGCTGGTGTTCATGGGAGATGTTTCTAAAGTGGCTTTAAAACCTTCTGATGTGCGCTGAACCACCATGCGCTGGAAAAAAGAATCGCTTTCTTTGTTGAGCCAGCGGACCTTGAGCTCCAGCAAGCGTTGTTGTCCATCTGCATCGGCGACCACCGAGCGACCGGCTTGTTTCAAGGCGTTTTTGGCAAGTGGATTTTTACGCAAAAAATCAGCCGCTTGCGGATCGGCCAAACCCAGTCGGCGCAACAAACTTTCAGGGGAGTCGGATGCCCGAGTGCTGTCTGTGCGCGACAGTTGCATCTCGATCAAGTCAAGTGCTTGGGCCTGGGCATGCAATTTATCAATTTCAACAGTCTCGGTGACAGTGACCACAGGTTGGTCCGCAATGTCGGGCGCCAAATTGGCGATGGCGAAAGCACCGCCACCGGCCGCCAAAAGCAATGTGGTCAAGACGGCACTGATGCTTTTGGGGTGATGACCTAGCCAGCGGCCAAAAAATTGCAGCCGTAATGTCAGTTGCGGATGCTGGCCGTCCAACCATGCGAGCGCACGCTGAGTGCCCATGAGCAAAGCGCCCAGCACGGCGGTGCACAGGAACAAAAAGCCGATGAACAAAGAGGCCAGTCTGGACTGGATGGCTGAAATGATGGGCATTGATAAGCAGGGTTTAGAACAGCTGACGATGGAATCGGCAGCGCACAGTATTTGGCACACACAGGCAACACTTAAAATGGCTGACCTGAAAATGATTTGAGATTGTACCTTTTATCTTTTAGGCAGTGTCAAAATTGAAAAAATCCTTATGAATCAACCGCTTGTAACAAAATACATGGTCACGGACAAGACCCGCGAGGCCATGGAAGTCACTTTGCGGGCTTGCGAAGAGTTGATACCCAAGGACGACTGGCTTCAAAAATTGGCCAAATCCGAGGCCACTGGGGTGCCTTTGCGCATCAAACTGGGTCTGGACCCCACGGCCCCCGATATCCACATCGGGCACACCGTGGTGCTCAACAAGATGCGCCAATTACAGGATTTGGGCCATCAAGTGATCTTTTTGATAGGAGACTTCACCAGTTTGATCGGCGATCCGTCTGGCCGCAACAGCACGCGGCCGCCGCTCACACCCGAACAAATCAAGCTCAACGCCGAGACTTATTACAAGCAAGCCAGTCTGGTGCTCGATCCGGCCAAAACCGAAATTCGTTACAACAGCGAATGGAGTTTGCCTTTGGGTTCCATGGGCATGATTCAGTTGGCGGCCAAATACACCGTGGCCCGGATGATGGAGCGCAACGACTTTCATGACCGGTTCAAGGCCGGCACACCGATCAGCGTGCACGAGTTTTTGTACCCCTTGATGCAGGGCTACGATTCGGTGGCGCTCAAGTCGGACCTGGAGCTCGGGGGCACCGACCAAAAGTTCAACCTGCTCATGGGCCGACACCTGCAAGCCGAATACGGCCAGGAACAGCAATGCATCTTGACCATGCCGCTGCTTGAAGGCTTGGATGGCGTGGACAAAATGTCCAAATCCAAAAACAACTACATCGGCATTGCAGAGGAACCCAACAGCATGTTTGCCAAGGTGCTCAGCATCTCTGATGTGCTGATGTGGCGCTGGTACACCTTGCTGTCGTTCAAATCGATGGCCGAAATCGAAGCGCTCAAAAAGGAAGTCGCGGGCGGTCGCAACCCCAAAGACGCCAAAGTCATGTTGGCCAAGGAAATCACGGCGCGTTTTCACAGCGCAGCCGCTGCCGATGCGGCCGAGCAGGACTTCATCAACCGAAGCAAAGGCGGCGTGCCGGATGACGTCCCGGAAGTGTCTTTGTCAGGCGCGCCCATGGGCATTGGCGCTTTGCTCAAATCCGCCGGTTTGGCCCCTTCGACCACCGAAGCCGGGCGCTTGGTGGATGGCGGCGGCGTGCGCGTGGACTCCAGCGTGGTCAGTGACAAGGGTTTGAAACTCGAGGCAGGCACTTACGTGGTGCAAGTGGGCAAGCGCAAGTTTGCCAAGGTCACGCTGGTTTGATCGGTGGCTGGCGCACGGACTTGTGGTCTACCGGGGGGGTATGCTGACCCCATGAAAAATTTTGATTCTTGGATGACGCCCAAAAGGATGCTCTGGGCCTCGGTGGTGGTGGCCTTGGTCACCATTGGACTGAAAACCTGGGCGTGGTGGCTCACCGGCTCGGTGGGTTTGTTGTCCGATGCGATGGAGTCCTTGGTCAATTTGGCCAGTGCCATCTTTGGCTTGATGATGGTCACGGTGGCCGCCATGCCTGCCGACAACGAGCACCCCTACGGGCACCACAAAGCCGAATATTTTTCTTCCGGCTTTGAGGGCATTCTGATTGTGGTGGCCGCTTTGGGCATCATTTGGGCGGCGGCGCACCGGCTGTTGGATCCCCAGCCCATTGAGCAAGTGGGATTGGGTTTGGCTTTGTCGGTGGGCAGTTCGGCCCTGAACGGTTTGCTGGCCTGGCTCATGTTTCGGGCTGCCAAGCAGCACCGCTCACTGGCGCTGGAGGCCGATGCCCGGCACTTGGTGACCGACGTTTGGACCTCGGCTGGTGTGGTCATCGGCATTGGCCTGGTGGGCGTGACGGGTTGGCTGTGGCTGGACGCGGTGGTGGCGATTGGCGTGGCGCTGAACATCTTGAAAGAAGGCTGGCACTTGATCTGGGTGTCCTCACAAGGCCTGATGGACGAGGCTCTGGAGCCCGAGGTGCTGGCCGATGTGCAAAAAGTGTTGGATGGTTTTGCCCACCAACGCGGCGAGACCGAGATCATCCGCTTTGACCACCTGCACACCCGCAAAGCCGGGCAACGGCGCTTTGTCGATGTGCACATGCACATGCCCGCCAACTGGACCTTGGGGCGTGCCGCCGCCTTGCGCGGCAGCGTGGAACAAGCCTTGATGAGCGAAGTGCCGGGTTTGCGCGCCACGATCCAGCTGCTGCCCAGCGATGTCGAGGCGCACTTCACGGATGCGCGGGATCTGAAATGATCGCCGTACTGCAGCGGGTAAGCGAAGCCGGTGTGCGTGTGGATGGCGAGGTGATTGGACAAATCGGCGTGGGCCTGTTGGTGCTCTTGTGCGCTGAAAAAGGCGACACCGAAGCGATTGCCGACAAAATGCTGGCCAAGATGCTCAAGTTGCGCATTTTTGGCGATGCCGCTGGCAAGATGAACTGGAGTGTGCAAGACGTGGCGGGCGGCCTGTTGGTGGTGAGCCAGTTCACACTCGCAGCCGACGTGTCTTCGGGCACGCGGCCAGGATTTTCCGGGGCCGCTGCACCGGAAGATGCCCGCCGACTTTATGACCATTTTGTGGCCCAAGCCCAAAAAGCCCACCCGGTGGTGCAGACCGGGCGTTTTGCCGCAGACATGCAAGTGGCCTTGGTGAACGACGGACCGATCACCATCCCGATGCGCATCACAAGCTGAGCTTGTGCCCGGGGTGGGCAACGATAATCCCCGCATGACTGAAAAATCAACCGCTGCAACGCCTGTTTCCACCCCTGCCCGTTTTGACCAGCTTCCGCTGGCACCCCCCACCCTTCAAAACCTTGAACAACTGGGCTACACCCAGATGACGCCGATCCAGGCGGCCAGCTTGCCGCTGACGCTGGCCGGGCAAGATTTGATCGCCCAAGCCAGCACGGGCAGCGGCAAAACCGCCGCCTTTGGCCTGCCTCTGATCGAGCGCTTGCAAAGCGCGGGTTCGCCGAGCGCGGCGATTCAGGCGGTGATTTTGTGCCCTACCCGCGAGTTGGCCGACCAAGTCACTCAGGAAATCCGCCGCTTGGCCCGTGCTCGTCCCAACGTGAAAGTCGTCACACTGTGCGGCGGCGTGCCGCTGCGTGGTCAAACCCTGAGTCTGGAGCACGGCGCCGACGTGGTGGTGGGCACACCTGGCCGCATCCTGGACCATCTGGAGCGCGGATCGTTGAGCTTGGCGGGGGTGAACACTTTGGTGCTGGACGAAGCCGACCGCATGCTGGACATGGGCTTTTTTGACGACATCGCCAAGGTGGTGCGCCAGTGCGCCAAAGACCGGCAGACCCTGTTGTTTTCGGCCACTTACCCTGAAGGCATTGCCAAGTTGGCCGCACAGTTCATGCGTGCGCCACAAACGGTGAAGGTCGAGGCGCAGCACAGCGCGCACAAAATCCGTCAGGTTTTTTACGAAGTGAGCGAAAGCCAGCGGCTGGACGCCGTGTCCAAATTGCTGGCGCATTTCCGACCCGAACGCACCCTGGCGTTTTGCAACACCAAGCAGCAGTGCCGTGATTTGGTGGCGGTCTTGCAGGCCCAAGGCTACAGCGCGCTGGCGCTGTTTGGCGAGCTGGAGCAGCGTGAACGCGACCAGGTGCTGGTGCAGTTTTCCAACCGCAGCTGCTCGGTGCTGGTGGCCACCGACGTGGCCTCGCGAGGGCTGGACGTGGAAGGCCTGGAAGCCGTGATCAACGTGGACGTGACGCCCGATGCGGAAATCCACATCCACCGCATTGGCCGCACGGGCCGGGGCGATGCCGAAGGGCTGGCGCTGACCCTGGCCAGCATGGACGAGATGGGTTCGGTCGGCAAGATCGAGGTGATGCAAGGCCGTGAATCGATCTGGGAGCCGTTGTCGGGCCTGACGCCTGCGGCCGGTGGGCCATTGCAACCGCCCATGCGCACCCTGCAAATTGTGGGCGGCCGCAAGGAGAAAATCCGCGCGGGTGACGTGATGGGCGCATTGGCGGGTGAGTGTGGTTTGAGCCGTGAGCAGGTCGGCAAAATCAATGTGAACGAGTTTTCAACTTATGTGGCGGTGCAGGCGGCTCTTGCCAAAAAAGTGGAGGCGCAGTTGTCACACGGCAAGATCAAGGGCAAGAGTGTGAAGGTTCGTTTGCTCTGACGTTTGTGGTTTTCCGTTGGCCATTCTTGTGTTTTTTGCTTGGGCGGTGAGTGAGGGGATGCGGCGGGTTCCTCATGACGGGGTACCGAAAATCGTCACCCGCCGCATCCCCTCACTCACCTGAGTGGTCGTTTGGGCAAGAGAGTGGCTGGTGTTGAGTGGTTTTCGGTTCGAAGCTGGTAATTTCGACACGACTCAGATGCCCTGCTGGTTTTTAAAAAAACACACAGCCTGGAAT
>CAMCNQ010000185.1 GCA_945875955.1 Limnohabitans sp. Rim8
CCTTGAAGGTCTTGCCCTCACCGGCAAGGCCTTTTTTCATGGCCTGCCGGATACCATCAAGCATTTGAAAAGGCCATAAAAAAACCGCCCTGGGCGCAAACCCGGGCGGTGTTTCTTGGGGCCGAAAAGGCTTTACGCGGCAGCCACAGGTGCTGCTTTGCGCTGAGGCAACTTTTCTTTGATGCGTGCAGACTTGCCACTGCGGTCGCGCAAGTAGTACAGCTTGGCACGGCGGACATCGCCACGGCGCTTAACCACAATGCTGGCAATCACGGGGCTGTAGGTTTGGAACGTGCGTTCCACGCCTTCGCCGCTGGAAATCTTGCGCACGGTAAAGCCACTGTTCAGACCCCGGTTGCGCTTGGCAATCACAACACCTTCGTAGGCCTGCACACGCTTGCGCGCGCCTTCCACCACGTTGACGCTGACGATCACGGTGTCGCCGGGGGAAAACTCAGGAATCACTTTGCCCAAACGGGCAATTTCTTCCTGCTCAAGGGTTTCAATCAAATTCATTTTTTGAACTCCGTCCGATCATGCCTCGCTACACAAGGGGCGTTCTGTGCTGTAAAGGCCATGGTTTGTTCACATGACTGAGCCAAATCGCGGCGGGTAGAGGATCGAAAAGCTTTTAATTATAGCTTTTTTAAGACCTGCTGACTGGCCAAAAAATCCGAATCAGCGCTCAACTGGGTCAAAAAAGCCTCGTCCTGAGGCCCAAGCCGTCCGCAAGTGCGCGCGGCCGCGATCAATTCGGGCCGGTGCTGGGCCGTCAAGCGCAAACTTTGATCGCGCCGCCAACGTTCAATCTGGGCATGGTTGCCCGACATCAGAGGCGCTGGCACCGCATGGCCACGCCAAACCTCTGGGCGCGTGTAATGGGGGCTGTCCAACAAGCCGTCCAAAGCCGGGTTGAAGCTGTCCATCTGGTGGCTGGCCTGGTCGCCCAAGACACCGGGCTGTAAACGCGCCACCGCATCGAGCAAGGCCATGGCCGCGATTTCCCCCCCCGAAAGCACAAAGTCGCCCAAGCTGATTTGCTGGTCCACATGCTGGTCAATGAAGCGCTGGTCCACCCCCTCATAGCGCCCACACAACAAAACAGCGCCGTCGCTGTTCGACCATTTTTCAACCGCAGCGTGTTTCAAGGCCTGTCCTATGGGTGAAAACAAAACCAATGGCACAGGTGTGGACTCCTGCCGCTCAGCGCGAATTGCAGCCAGGCATTGGTACAAGGGTTCGGCCAGCATCAGCATGCCAGGGCCACCGCCAAAGGCGCGGTCGTCCACCCGGCGGTAATGGCCTTCGGCATGGTCACGCGGGTTCCACAAGCGCACATCCACCAAACGGCCTTCGAAAGCGCGCCGGGTGATGCCGCTGGTCAACAGCGCCGCGAACAACTCCGGAAACAAGGTGATGATGTCAAAGCGCATGGATGGCCCTCCACGGCCGTGCCAAATCAGTAATCAGGCTGCCAGTCGACCATGATGCGTTGGCCAGGCAAATCCACGCCATCGACAAAGGCCGAGACAAACGGGATCATGCGCTCCACCGGTTTGGCGCCATCGGTTTCAGGCAAGGCTTCTAAGACCAAAACCGTTTGCGGGCCTGTGGCCATGAGGTCACGCACCAAGCCAAGTGCAACGCCTTCGCGGTTGACCACTTGCAGGCCAATCAGGTCAACCCAGTAGTACTCGCCATCAGCGGCTTTGGGGAAACCCGAGCGCGGCACAAAAATGCGCGCACCGCGCAGGGATTCTGCGGCGCTGCGGTCTTGCAGGTTTTCAGCGCAAGCGACCACCGTGTCCGAGTGGTTTTTGACTTCTTTGATGTCCAACAGCAGGGGTTCAGTCCAAACCGTATTTTGCACAGCGGCTGTGGCATTGGAGGCGGTGGAGGCAGTGGGACGGGGCGGTTTCATCGGCCGGTCAGGCGGCAGCAAAAACCAGCGCCTGGACGAAAAAAGCGCCTCGGCAGAGGCGCTGTGGGGCAAGACCTTGAACCAGCCCTTGATGCCCCAGGCATCGGCGATGCGCCCGACTTCGATGGCATCAGCCGGTAAAACGGCTGCATCCAAAGCGGGGCGCATGACCTGGCCGATCAGGCTGCGGCTTTGGCACCTTGGCGGATCAGGCGCTCCACAGTGGGAGAAGCCTGAGCGCCAACGCTCTTCCAGTAGGTCAAACGGTCTTGGGCAATGCGCAGACCTTCTTCGCCACCAGTGGCTGTGGGGTTGTAAAAACCGATGCGCTCAAGAAAGCGCCCATCGCGGCGCACGCGCTTGTCGGCAACGACGATGTTGAAGAAAGGACGTGCTTTTGAGCCGCCGCGGTTCAGACGAATAACAACCATGATTTATCCTTGGGTGGTTGGGCAGCATCGGCAAAAATGGCCGAGATGCCCGGTATCCTTCAGCGTTTGAGACACGCAACTGGCCACCCGGCCAGTGACACACTGAAAAGCCTGCCATTATACAACGGGAGTTATGCCTTGCCTCTGATTCGACCCAGCCGTGACGAAGACATGGCCACCATCACCGCGATTTACAGCCACCACGTGCTCACCGGCACCGGCACTTTTGAGACCGCCCCACCCAGCGCAACAGAAATGGCTGGCCGACGCGCCGATGTGTTGGCCAAGGGCCTGCCCTATCTGGTGATTGAAGAAGACGGGCGGGTACAAGGATTTGCCTATTGCAACTGGTTCAAACCACGACCGGCCTACCGTTTTTCTGCCGAAGACTCGATTTACATGGCCCAGGGCACACAAGGCCAAGGCTGGGGCAAGGCTTTGCTGGCCGAGTTGTGCGGCCGCGCTGAACGCGCTGGCGTGCGCACGTTGTTGGCCGTCATTGGGGACTCGGCCAATGCCGGCTCGATCGGCGTGCACCGCGCGCTGGGCTTTGACCATGTTGGCGTGCTCAAGTCCTGCGGCTGGAAATTCGACCGCTGGCTGGATGTGGTGATGATGGAAAAGCCCCTGGGCGCAGGCGACTCCACGGCCCCGCAATAATGGACGCCATGAAAAACAAAACCTTCGCGACTTGGCTGGCCTTATTGGGAGGCCCATTGGGCTTGCACCGCTTTTATCTGTATGGATTCGCTGACACTTTGGCCTGGCTTTTGCCCATCCCCACGGCCATGGGCATTTACGGGATCGAGCGGGTTCTGCAGCTTGGACAAGATGACCAACTCAGTTGGGTCCTGATCCCTTTTCTGGGCTTTGCCATCGCTGCATGCGCTTTGAATGCGATTGTTTACGGCCTCACCGCCATTGAAAAATGGAACGGCAAGTTCAACCCCAAGGCCGATGCGCTGGCCGCATCAGGTCAAACACATTGGGGCACCATCTTTGGCATCGTGGTCGCCTTGCTGCTGGGAACAGCCGTGCTGATGTCCAGCCTGGCGTTCAGCTTTCAGCGGTATTTCGAATACCAAATTGAAGCGGCACGCCTGATCAGCCAATGAGTCTGGAATGACCACAAGCCATTGCGGCTTTGATGCTCGCTTTCTTGACCGCGTTCATGGCCGGTTATCTGGCAAAGCCTCAATGGCCTGACCTGCCACCCTGGCCCAGTCTGCCTCGGCCACGAAGTCGGCAGACACATCGGCCAAGGGGCAGACCACAAAAGCCCGCTCACGCCACCTGGGGTGGGGCAATGTCAGCCGCGGGCTGCTGATGCGGGACTGACCGTAAATCAGCAAATCCAAATCCAGTGTGCGCGGCGCGTTGACATACGGTCTTTGCCGACCCGCCTGGTTTTCAACGGCCTGCAGGGCCGCCAGCAAATCGGGTGCCGTCAAGCCGGTGCTGATTTTGGCCACCGCATTGATGAAGTCAGGCCCGCTGGCTTCAAAGGGGGCTGTGCGGTAAAGCCTGGATTTGGCCAAGACCTGTGTGAGCGGCAAGCGCGCCAGTGAATCAAACGCTTGCTGCACGGTTTGCAAGGCATTGCCCAAATTGGCACCCAGCGCCACATACGCGGTCACAGCGTCCCGCAAGGGGGCCTGCGCCGCCATGGCATTCATGGGGCCGAGCCTGCGCCCTCGCTGGCATCGCTGCCGGTTGCGCCAGGTTTGCGGCGGCGACGGCGGCGTTTTTTAGGCCCACCCTCGTCGTCCGAGGCGCCCACCAGGTCTGGCGCATGGGGCTCATCAGGGGCTTTGCCCTGCCTTTGTTGCGCATCGCCTTCTGGCTTGGGCGCACGGCGCACGCGGGGCTTGGCGACTTGCTCTTCTTTGGCCGCTTGCATCAAGTCTTCCCGCTCGGCATCGCTGGCCACGCTGAATTCTTGCCACCAGTCGGCCAAGCGCACGTCCACCTCTTCGATGTCGGCACGCAACCTCAAAAAGTCAAAACCAGCCCGAAAGCGCGGCTGCTCCACCAGGCCAAATGGGGCGCTGCCCACGCGCTTTTCAAAGCGCGGTTGCATCATCCAGATTTCGCGCATGTCGGCGGCCAGCTTGCCTCGCCCAGACACGTCACCAATGCGGGCTTCAAAAACCTCGTCAATGGCGTCTTGCAAAGCAGGATAAGGGTGGTCCTTGCGGGCCAGGCGGCTGGCCCAGCCGGCGCGCACATCGGCCCACAAAACACAGGCAAGCAAAAAGCTGGGCACCACCGGCTTGCCCTCGCCCACGCGCCGGTCGGTATCGGACAAGGCCACTTGAACAAAGGCGCTTTGTGCGCGCTCAACCACCACATCCAGCAAGGGGTAAATGCCCGTGGCCAGCCCCAGTTTTTTCAGCTGCTCAATCGAGGCCAAGGCGTGACCGGTTTGCAGCAGTTTGAGCATTTCGTCGAACAAGCGGCTTTGGGGAACATCGGCCAGCAAGGTGGCCGATGTGTTCAAAGGCTTGGCGGTTTTGGGATCGAGTTTGAAGCCCAAAGGGCTGAGCTTGGCGGCAAACCGCACGGCGCGGATGATGCGCACCGGGTCTTCCCGAAAACGCACCACGGGATCACCAATCATGCGCAGCACGCGCTTTTTGGCGTCTTGAATGCCGCCGTGGTAGTCCACCACGGTTTGTGACTCGGGGTCGTAGTACAGGGCATTGACGGTGAAGTCGCGCCGCGTGGCATCCTCATCTTGCGGGCCCCAAACGTTGTCACGCAACACCCGGCCAGTCGAGTCGACCGCGTGCTTCATGCCCGCCAATTCGCTTTTGCTGGTGCGCTCATTGCCCTTGACCTGCTCTGCGGCGGCATTGTCCAGGTGGGCGCGAAAGGTGGAGACCTCAATCACCTCGTTGTCTCTGCCCCGGCCGTAGACCACGTGGACGATACGAAAACGCCTGCCGATGATGAAGGCTCGCCGAAACAGCCCTTTGACCTGCTCTGGCGTGGCGTTGGTGGCCACATCAAAATCTTTGGGGCGCAAACCCAAAAGCAAGTCACGCACGGCACCGCCGACGATGTAGGCCTCAAAACCGGCTTCTTGCAAGGTCCGCGTCACATGGACGGCGCGCTCGTCAACCAAGTTGGGGTCGATGCCGTGTACGGCGGCAGGCACCTCGGTGCGACGCCCAAAATGGGGCTGCTTGCTTTTGGGCGATTTGCCCATCAGTTTGTTGATGAATTGAGTGATCATTCTTGAAAGAGTTCGAGGATGCGCCAACCACGCTCTGTGGCCAGCTGACGCAACCGAGCGTCAGGGTTCGTTGCCACCGGATGGTGGACTTTCTCCAAAAGGGGCAGGTCGTTCATGGAGTCCGAGTAAAAACTCATCTCCACATCGGCCCAATCCAAGCCTTGCACGGCCAACCATTGCGCAACGCGGCTGACCTTGCCCTCTCGAAATGAGGGCGTGCCGTGAATCTCGCCGGTGATCCAGCCGGTGTCATCGCGCTCAAGTTCCACCGCGATCAACTCGTTGACTCCAAAAGCATGGGCAATGGGCCGGGTCACAAATTCGTTGGTGGCGGTCACGATGATGGCGGTATCGCCTGCGTGTTGGTGCGATCGCACCAGCGCCAGGGCTTGGGGCGTGATGCGCGGGCGAATGACTTGGTCCATGTACTGTGCATGGGCCTGCGCCGCTTGCACCGCACCGCGTTCGCGCGCCGCGCGGGTGGCAAAGCGCACATAGTCGTGGATGTCCAGGGTGCCCGCTTGGTAGTGGGCATAAAACGCGTCGTTGCGCTGGCCGAAGTCGACCGGATCGGTCCAGCCCATCTCGGTGGTGAAAACACCCCAGGTGTAGTCAGAATCCAAGGGCAACAAGGTGTGGTCAAGGTCAAAAAGCGCCAGTTTCATTCGTTCTCCAGCATTGC
>CAMCNQ010000186.1 GCA_945875955.1 Limnohabitans sp. Rim8
TCAGCCCAAAGCCCAAAATGGCAACGGCCAGCGCAATGGCCCATTGCTTGGCCCGTGTTTTGTCACCCATGATGACCCAGTCGCTGATGGCGCCCATAGAGCAAAAATGACTGCGATGGAAAACCACGCCAGCCAAAAAAGCCAGCACCCACGTCAGGGCCAAGACCAGATGGGTTTGCAGTTGCAACTGCGCCAGCGTGATCAAACAACAACCTCTTGGATATCAGCGCAACCTGGCCAGTCGCTCACGCGCTGTGGCAGCGGTCTCGGATGCTGGATAGGTTTGGATCAACTGTTCCATGGTTTTGGCCGCCTCTTTGAGGTCCTTCAATTCGATCTGAACGTTAGAAACCGCCAACAAGGCTTCAGGTGCGCGCGGGTGGCCGGGTGCCAATTGCAACATTTGACGAAACTTGTCCATCGATTCCGGGTAATTCTTGTTGGCATAGTGGGCGTTGCCCAACCAAAACAAGGCCGTGGGTTTGTAACCGCTTTGGGCATAACGCAAAAGAAATTGGCTCAGCACCGATTGCGCACCCGCAAAATCGCCCTTGCGAAAAATCTCCATGGCCGCTTCGTAGTCGCGCTTTTCCGCTGGGTCGACCATGAACTCGGCGCCGTCAAGTGACACCTTCAAAGGTTCAAAACGCCGCAAGCGTTCGCCCACCGTGGCCATCACATCTTTTTGAAGCATTTGCAACTCAGACAATTCGCGGGCCAGATTTTCTTGCGCTCCGCGGCTTTGCGAAAGTTCTGATTTCAGGCCCTCAATTTGCGTCTGCAAATCCAGCAAGGCACGACGCAACTTCCCATTTTCGTCGCTCAAGCCTCTCATGGCATTGTTGGATTGCTCGAAACGTTGGCGCAAATCCAAAATGGCTTTTCGGGCTTCGTCGTCACCGAAAAGCGCCGCATTCGCCGAACCCATCAGGCACAGCAAAGTCAGAACCGCCACAGACTGGCTTTTGAACCGTCCCCCAATATGCACTTGACTCATGGCTTTCAGTACCTGATTTCAACACGGCGATTTTTGGCCTGCGCAGCATCATCAGCGCCTTGCGATGCTGGTTTTTCCTTGCCGAAGCTCACCGCCTCCATCTGGTTGTCAGATACGCCCAGCAAACTGAGCGCTTGTCGCACCGCCTCAGCGCGCTTTTGCCCCAAAGCCAGGTTGTATTCACGTCCGCCACGCTCATCGGTATGGCCCTCGAGGTTGACCTTGCTTTGCTTGTTGGCCTGGAGAAAGCGCGCGTGCTTTTCAATCAAAGGCAAGGCCTCGGCACGCACACTGAAGCTGTCGTAATCAAAAAAAACCACATTGGCCACCCCAGCAGGTCCGGCAGCCACATTGGCGCTGGCGGTTTTTTGAACAACCGCCCCAGTTTGAGCCGCATTTTGGTTGTTTTCAACACCTTGTGTCGTCACACCCGACGATGTGGCCGATTTGTCCTCGACGGGAACATCGTCCAATTTCACGCCAGATGCGCACCCGCCCAAAACAGCCGCCAGCAGCAAAATGGGTAAAAAATTGATCGTCATGTTGGTCATCCTAAAAAGTAAAAAATGTGGGGCTCATTTTCTGGCCGGGCCCCAATGGGGTTCGCGAATGTCACCGCCTTGCCCTGCCAAACGCGCTTTTACGCGACCGTCCAAGGTGGTGGACATCAACGCTTCTCGCCCTTGGTAAACGGTTGAGTAAATCAGCATCCGACTGTTGGGGGAAAAGCTGGGCCTTTCGTCCGCCGATGAATCGGTCAGCGCAGTGACTTGGCCCGAAGCCAAGTCCATCAATTGCAATCGGTATGCACCGGCAGCACGAGACACATACGCCAGCCATCGTCCATCTGAACTGGCAGCCGGTGAGATATTGTAGTTGCCTGAAAAGGTCACGCGCTCGGCAGGCCCGCCTTGAGCGGGCATGCGGTAGATCTGAGGACTTCCACCGCGATCACTGACGAAAAACAAAGTGCGGCCATCGCCCGAGAATGTCGGCTCTGTACTGATGCCACTGGACTGGGTCAAGCGTCTGGCAGCACCCGTCTGAAGGTCAATCCTGAACAGCTGTGAGCCCCCCTCTTGACTGAGTGTGGCGACCAAGGCCTGACCATCGGCACTCCAAGTTGGAGAGCTGTTGGAGCCTTTGAAGTTGGCCACAGCACGGCGCTGGCCTGTGGCCAATTCGTGCACGTACACCACGGGTTTGCGTGACTCAAATGACACGTAGGCCAGCTGGGTGCCATTGGGGGACCAAGAGGGTGAAATGATGGGTTCTGGGCTGTTCAGTGCCGCCTTGGGATTTTCACCATCGGAGTCGGCAATCCAAAGAAAATAACGGCCGCTGGCCTTGGTCACATAACTGATTCTTGAAGTAAAAGCACCCGAGGTTCCCGTCAGTTGCAAGTGCACCCAGTCTGCAATGCGGTGCGCAGACAAGCGCAGATCGCCGGGGCTGACGGCATCCCTGAAATCGCCCTTTTCTTGGCCTTTGACCGCATCCCACAAGCGGGCCCGCACATCGTAGCGACCATCGGCCAGGCGAGTGACCGAGCCGGCCAACAAGGCCTCTGCGGACAACTGGCGCCAAGGCGAAAAGTCTGGCTGACTCGTTTCGTCCAAAACAGCCGACCCCGCCTGCAGGATTTTGAACTGCCCACTTCGTTCCAAATCGGCCTGGACAATACTGGCCATTTTTTGCGGCGCAGCAGCCTCGCCTTTGAAGGGCGCAATAGCGACAGGCAGTTGGGTCATGCCAACGCCAGTGACCTCCACCCGAAACTGGGCCCATGCGGGCATGCTCAGACTGAAAACAGCGATCCACCTGAAAATCAAAAAAAACGTACCAAGGCTTAAAAAATCCATCTTCATTTTGGCGGACTCCCCTTCTGTCAAAACTAGGCGTGATCCTACACCCACTTCGTGGATTTTCAGGGCATTGCCCGGCTCGGCTCCTTACAATCGGCAAATGATTCCCTTGCCACCCACGTCCTCAAGTCCGGCCTCCAGCATCCGAGAAAGACTTCAGCGGCTCAAACCCTACTTTGGCAGCCACAAAGGGATTTGGACTTTGGCCATCGGGGCCACCTTGGTCGCGGCCCTCACCGAGCCCATGATCCCGGCCCTGTTTCAGCCTTTGCTGGACAAAGGCTTCGCCGAAAACAAACTTCCTTTGTGGCTGGTGCCACTGGTGATTTTGGGGCTTTTTACGGTTCGCGGGGTGGCCAACTTCTTGGCCCAATATGCGCTGTCCAGAGTGACCAACGACGGCATGGAAAAACTCCGATTTCGGCTTTTCATGCAGTTGATGAAAGCCGACTTGTCGCTGTTCACCAAGCAATCGGCCAGCGCCTTGTCCAACACCATCGTTTACGAGGTTCAAACAGGCGCTTCTCAGCTGGTGTCTGCCGTGATTGCATTGGCCAGAGACGGCTTCACCTTGGTCGCCTTGTTGGCCTACCTGATGTGGCTCAATTGGCAACTGACCCTGGTGGTGTTCACCGTCGCCCCTGGACTGAGTTGGATCATGAAAGTGCTGTCGCGGCGCATGTACAAATTGACCAAGGAAAGCCAAAGCGCTACCGACAATCTGGCCTATGTGGTCGAAGAAAATGTGCTCGCCCACCGCGTGGTTCGTCTGCAAGGCGGCCAGTCCCATCAGCTTGAACGTTTTGGCTCATTGGCCAAGGTCTTGCGCCGCTTGGCCCTGAAAAGCACGGTGGCTTCGGCCGCCATGACGCCCTTGACGCAAATCATGGCGGCTTTTTCACTGTCCGTTGTGTTGGTCATTGCGCTTTACCAAAGCCAAAACGGCGCTTCAGGCACTACGGTGGGTGGATTTGTGGCTTTCATCACGGCCATGTTGATGCTGATCGCCCCCATCAAAAGACTGGCTGAGATTTCCAGCCCCATCACGCGGGGTTTGGCCGCGCTTGAACGCGGGCTGGCCTTGCTGGACGAAGCCAAAGAGGAAAACCAAGGCAGCTTCGCCTGCGCGCGCGCCAACGGGGCTTTGGAATGGCAGCACGTGAATTTGCAGTTCACGCCAGAGGGCTTGCCCGCACTGTCCGATGTCAACTTGAAAGTCAACCCCGGCGAAACCGTGGCGTTTGTGGGCACCTCGGGGGCGGGGAAAACCACCTTGATGCAGTTGCTCCCGCGTTTCGTGCAGGCCAATTCGGGAGCCGTGCTGGTCGACGGTGTCCCTACTGCAGAATGGAACTTGGAGAGCTTGCGCAGACAAATCGCCATGGTCAGCCAAGATGTGGTCATGCTCAATGACAGCGTTGCAGCGAACATCTCTTTGGGGCATGCGAGCGACAGAGCGCGCATACAGGCGAGTTTAGAAGCGGCCAACCTGTGGGAGCACGTAAGCCAGATGCCGCAAGGCATGGACAGCTTGTTGGGCCACAACGCGAATGCGCTGTCGGGCGGTCAGCGCCAACGCCTGGCGATCGCCCGGGCGCTTTACAAAGATGCGCCTGTTTTGATATTGGATGAAGCCACATCGGCGCTCGACAACGCCTCTGAACGACTGGTTCAGGATGCATTGAAAAAACTCATGCAGGGGCGCACCACTTTGATAGTGGCCCACCGCTTGTCGACGATAGAACATGCTGACCGGGTGGTCGTGATGGAAAAAGGCCGCATCGTCGAGCAAGGCGCACCGGCGCAGTTGCTGCTACTTGGCGGTGCTTACGCCAGGCTGCACAACCGGGGTGAGTGGCAAGGCGAAACGGCCTGAGACCTGCCTGTCAGAGCAACACGATGTCGTATTGCTCAGGCCCCATGGCCGTTTCCAGCTGCAGTGAAATGGGTTTGGCAATGAAGTCTGACAGCCCTGCCAAATGTTGGCTCTCTTCATCCAGCAGCAAATCGATGACATCAGCCGCCGCCACCACGCGAAATTCACGCGGATTGAATTGCCGAGCTTCGCGCAAAATTTCTCGCAAAATATCGTAAACCACCGAACGCGCCGTTTTGACGATGCCTTTGCCCTGACAGCTGGGACAGGGCTGACACAGCATGTGGGCCAAAGAATCCCGGCTGCGTTTGCGTGTCATCTCCAGCAGGCCCAACGCAGAAAAACCGCCCGCCATGGTCTTGACCCGGTCGCGTGACAATTGTTTGCGAAACTCAGACAAGACCGCCTCTTGGTGGTCGGCCCGAGACATGTCGATGAAATCAGCAATGATGATGCCCCCCAAATTGCGCAAACGCAATTGACGGGCGATGGCTTGTGCCGCTTCCAAATTGGTCCTGAAAATCGTGTCTTCAAAATTGCGTGCGCCCACATACCCACCCGTGTTGACGTCCACCGTCGTCAGGGCTTCGGTCTGGTCAATGATCAGATAGCCACCCGATTTCAACTCCACCCGCCGACCCAAGGCCTTGGCAATCTCTTCATCGATGGCATACAAATCAAATATCGGCCGCTCGCCTTTGTACAACTGCAAGCGCTGTGCGGCTTTGGGCATGAACTCGTCCCCAAAGGCCAGCAGTTTGTCAAACTGCTCCTGAGAGTCAATGCGTATGCTTTGCGTGGACTCGCCAACCAAGTCACGAAGCACGCGCTGCAGCAGGGTCAAGTCTTGATGGAGCAAAGAACCTGGCGGCAAACGCATTGAAGCGTCTTTGATCCGGGACCATGTCTTGCGCAAATAAGCGATGTCATCTTGCAACTCTTGGTCGCTCGAGTCCTCTGCGTTGGTCCGCAAAATAAAGCCCCCACCGTCAGCACCGACCAACTCTTGCAAGCGTTTGCGCAAAGCATCGCGTTGATCGCTGGGTATTTTTTGGGACACCCCAATGTGGTCATCTTGCGGCAAAAACACCAAGTGGCGACCCGCAATGCTGATCTGGGTGGACAAACGCGCCCCCTTGGTTCCCATGGGGTCTTTGATGACCTGCACCATCAAGGCCCGTCCTTCAAAAACCTGTTTTTCAATCGGCACCAAGGGCTGACCGGTGCGCGCAGAAGGGGCTTCACCATCGGTGTGCTTTTGCCACACATCCGCCACGTGCAAAAAAGCCGCTTTATCGAGCCCCATGTCAATGAAGGCCGACTGCATGCCAGGCAACACCCGCGCCACTTTGCCCAAATACACATTGCCCACCAAGCCCCGTTCAAGCGCACGTTCAACATGCAACTCTTGCACCGCGCCCAATTCGACCACAGCAACACGTGTTTCCTGAGGAGACCAATTGATCAAAATATCTTGTTGCATGGAATAAAGCCAGTAGATGAAGTTTCAATCTGCTGGGTTGA
>CAMCNQ010000187.1 GCA_945875955.1 Limnohabitans sp. Rim8
GAGGCCGCTGGCGTGCCCATCATTGGCACCAGCCCAGACATGATCGATGCGGCAGAAGACCGAGAACGTTTTCAGCAGTTGTTGCAAGCCTTGGGACTGCGCCAACCACCCAATGCCACAGCCCGTACCGAGCCTGAAGCTTTGGAAAAAGCCGCAAACCTGGGTTACCCATTGGTTGTGCGTCCCAGCTATGTGTTGGGAGGCCGCGCGATGGAAATCGTGCACGAGCAGCGCGACCTTGAGCGCTATATGCGCGAAGCGGTCAAGGTGTCACACGACTCCCCGGTTTTGTTGGACCGCTTCCTCAACGATGCCATCGAGTGCGATGTGGACTGCCTGCGCGACCCTGAAGGCAAGACCTTCATTGGGGGCGTGATGGAACACATTGAGCAGGCCGGTGTGCACAGCGGCGACTCTGCTTGCTCACTGCCGCCTTATTCTCTGTCAGAAGAAACCGTGCGCGAACTCAAGCGCCAGTCGGCGGCGATGGCCGGGGCTTTGAGCGTAGTGGGCTTGATGAATGTGCAGTTCGCCATTCAAAACATCGATGGCCAGGACGTGATCTACGTTTTGGAGGTCAACCCCCGTGCTTCGCGCACGGTGCCCTATGTCTCTAAAGCCACGGGCATACAACTGGCCAAGGTGGCCGCCCGTTGCATGGCGGGGCAAAGCCTGGCCTCACAAGGCATCACCAAAGAAGTCACCCCAGCCTATTTCAGCGTCAAAGAGGCCGTGTTTCCTTTTGTCAAATTCCCTGGGGTTGACACCATTTTGGGCCCAGAGATGAAGTCAACCGGCGAAGTCATGGGTGTGGGCAAAACATTTGGCGAAGCCTTCGTGAAAAGCCAATTGGGTGCAGGCACCAAACTGCCGCAACCCCGCTTGGCCGATGGAACCTCAACGGGTAAGGTGTTTATTTCAGTCAAGAACAACGACAAAGCGCGTGCCATTCATGTGGCCCGGCAGTTGGTGGCTCAAGGGTTCGAGTTGGTCGCGACCAAGGGAACGGCCTTGGCCATACACGAAGCGGGCGTGGCCTGCGCCACTGTGAACAAAGTCACCGAAGGACGCCCCCACATCGTGGACATGATCAAAAATAACGAAGTGGTGCTGGTCATCAACACGGTGGAAGAGCGGCGCAATGCGATTGCCGACTCTCGCCACATCCGGACCTCGGCATTGCTCAACCGTGTCACCACCTTCACCACCATCGCGGGTGCTGAAGCCGCGGTTGAAGGCATGAAGTACTTAGACCAACTGGGTGTCATTTCGGTTCAAGAAATGCACGCCCAACTGGCGTCTTGAGCACTGGGCCTTGCGGTTCGACACAAGGCATAATGCCAACCACAGCCGCCGAGTCTCATCGCTCGGCGGTTTGCTTTTGGAGAACTGAGCATGTCAACCATACCGATCACAAAACGCGGGGCTGAAAAGCTCAAGGACGAATTGCACCGTTTGAAAACGGTGGAACGCCCAGGTGTTATTCAAGCCATTGCCGAGGCGCGTGCCCAGGGTGATTTGAGTGAGAACGCCGAGTACGATGCCGCCAAGGACAGACAGGGCTTCATTGAAGGCCGAATTCAAGAAATTGAAGGCAAGTTGTCGGCGGCCCAAATCATCGATCCCGCAGGCGTGGATGCAGGCGGCCGGGTGGTGTTTGGGACCACAGTGGAACTTGAAGACGAAACTTCAGGCGAAGCCGTGACATACCAGATCGTGGGCGAAGACGAGGCCGACTTGAAGTTGGGCTTGATCAACATCAGCAGCCCGATTGCCCGTGCCTTGATCGGCAAAGAAGAGGGCGATGTGGCAGAAGTGCAGGCACCCGGTGGTGTTCGCCGCTACGAAATTGTGGGCGTTTCTTACATTTGAATATCCATAAAGGCCACTTGTGTGGCCTTTTATTATGACAACTGGGTCTTGCAAAGACGCCGAAATCAATCTTGGCGGCCTTTTTTGATGGACTTTTGCTTTGGTTTGGCCCGTTTGATTTGGCCACCAGCGGCCAATCGTTGGTTGCCCAAAACGCGCACGGTCTTGACTTCAGGCCTTTGGCCTCCGCGTGAACTGTATTTCAGGATTTTGAAGTCGCGTGGTCCGGCTTTGCGGTCTTCATCGATGTCTTTGCTTTTCTCAGGCTGTGGCCGCCAAAGGATCAGCAATTTGCCGATGTGCTGAATGGGCGCGGCATGGAGTTGGTCGGCAAGTTCTGCAAAGATGGCCTCGCGAGCGGGGCGATCGTCCCCCAAGACCCTGATTTTGATCAGACCATGGGCGTTGAGCGCGGCATCGGTTTCTTTGAGCACGGCGGGGGTCAAACCATCGCCGCCGATCATGACGACCGGATCCAGGTGATGGGCATCGGCGCGAAACACTTTGCGCTCGGAAGGTGTAAGTTGTATTTGGGGCATGGCTCTATTATCCCTGCAAGGACGCGAAAGAATGAAAGTCAAAACCAAAAGTAAAAAGGTCAACAAAGCGTGGTTGAACGACCATGTGAACGACACCTATGTCAAGTTGGCCCTCAAGGAGGGATATCGGGCACGTGCGGCCTACAAGCTCAAGGAAATTGATGAAACACTGGGCTTGATCCGGCCGGGCGATTGGGTGGTGGATTTGGGGTCGGCGCCTGGCGCATGGAGCCAATACCTGCGCCGGCGCTTGTCACCCGATGGTGCCGCCGTTGGCGAGCTCAACGGCAACATCATTGCTTTGGACTTGCTGCCGATGGCCCCCGTCGAGGGGGTCCACTTCATTCAGGGTGATTTTCGTGAATTGGAGGCGGCCCAAATGCTGCAAGACGCATTGCAAGGCCGTCTGGTGGATGTCGTGGTCTCGGACATGGCCCCCAATTTATCTGGCATCGAGTCAGCGGACGCTGCCCGGATTGCGCATTTGATTGAATTGGCTGTGGAGTTTGCTCAAAACCACATGAAGCCGCAAGGCGCCTTGGTGGTCAAAGTTTTCCACGGCAGTGGCTACAACGACATTGTGAAAATGTTCAAAGCCACCTTCAAGGTGGTCAAGCCCATCAAACCCAAGGCCTCTCGGGACAAGTCCTCTGAAACATTTTTGGTGGGCCGAGGCCTTATTTCGGCGATTTGAGCCTTAATTCCTCGCAATTTTCAGGGCTAAAAATACAATTCGTGTTTCTCAGACCTCGCCACAGGCCTAGAATGACATCAGTCTTTTTTTTCGATTGGAGCCTTACTTGAATAACCCTTGGTTTTCCAAAATTGCCGTTTGGATGGTGATTGCCATGGTTCTGTTCACCTTGTTCAAACAGTTTGACAACCGGGGCGTCGCAGGCGCGAATTCTGTAGGTTATTCAGACTTTTTGGAAGAGGTTCGCAGCAACCGCATCAAGAGCGCCACGATTTCAGAGAGCCCCGGTGGCACTGAAATTTTGGCCATCACCAACGATGACCGCCGCATCAAAACCACAGCCACTTATCTGGACCGCGGTTTGGTTGGCGACTTGATCAGCAGCGGCGTGAAGTTTGATGTCAAACCGCGTGAAGAAAGTTCCTTGCTCATGACCCTCTTGGTCAGCTGGGGGCCCATGCTGCTGTTGATCGGCGTATGGGTTTATTTCATGCGCCAAATGCAAGGCGGAGGCAAAGGTGGGGCTTTCAGCTTTGGGAAATCCAAAGCCAGGATGTTGGATGAAAACAACAACCAAGTGACCTTTGCCGATGTCGCGGGTTGCGACGAGGCCAAAGAAGAAGTCAAGGAAGTGGTGGACTTCCTGAAAGATCCCCAAAAGTTTCAAAAGCTCGGTGGCCGTATCCCCCGCGGTTTGCTTTTGGTTGGCCCGCCTGGAACGGGCAAGACCTTGCTGGCCAAAGGCATCGCGGGCGAAGCCAAAGTGCCTTTTTTCAGCATTTCCGGCTCGGATTTCGTTGAAATGTTCGTCGGCGTGGGCGCGGCCCGCGTTCGCGACATGTTCGACAACGCCAAAAAGAATGCGCCATGCATCATCTTCATTGATGAAATTGATGCCGTAGGTCGCCAGCGCGGTGCTGGCTTGGGCGGTGGCAACGATGAGCGCGAGCAAACCCTTAATCAGATGCTGGTGGAAATGGATGGTTTTGAGACCAACCTGGGGGTCATCGTCGTGGCTGCCACCAACAGACCCGATATTTTGGATGCGGCCTTGTTGCGTCCTGGCCGTTTCGACCGTCAGGTGTATGTCACATTGCCTGACATCCGTGGACGTGAGCAGATTTTGAACGTCCACATGCGCAAGGTGCCCATCGGTCAGGATGTGAAATCCGATGTGATTGCGCGCGGCACCCCTGGAATGAGTGGCGCTGACTTGGCGAACTTGTGCAACGAGGCGGCCTTGATGGCGGCTCGCCGCAATGCCCGCGTGGTTGAAATGGTTGATTTTGAAAAAGCCAAAGACAAAATCCTCATGGGGCCTGAGCGCAAAAGCATGGTCATGCCCGAAGAGGAGCGTCGCAACACCGCCTACCATGAGTCGGGCCATGCCCTGATTGGCAAACTGCTGCCCAAATGCGATCCCATCCACAAAGTCACCATCATCCCGCGTGGCCGCGCGCTGGGTGTGACCATGAGCCTGCCTGAAACCGACCGTTACAGCTACGACAAAGAGTTCATGTTGAATCAAATCAGCATGCTGTTTGGTGGACGTATCGCCGAAGAGGTGTTCATGCACCAAATGACCACGGGTGCCAGCAATGACTTTGAACGCGCCACCGCCATTGCGCGCGACATGGTCATGCGTTATGGCATGACCGATGCGCTTGGCCCCATGGTTTACGCCGAGAACGAAGGTGAAGTGTTTTTGGGCCGCTCTGTGACCAAGACCACCAACATGAGCGAGTCCACTATGCAAAAAGTGGACGTTGAGGTGCGCCGCATCATCGACGAGCAATACAAATTGGCCCGAGGTCTGATTGAAGAGCACACCTCACAAATGCACGCCATGGCCAAAGCCTTGCTCGAATGGGAGACCATAGACAAAGACCAGATTGATGACATCATGGCGGGGCGCGATCCTCTGCCTCCCAAAGACTGGACACCCCGAACGCCTCCCTCTGGTGGTGGCAGCGGGGGCAGTGGTGATGCACCGGTCGTTTCGACGGACCCGGCCACGACCGCCGTCTGATCGATTCCATCTGCGTCTTTTGAGCGGGGCCTGTGTGCCCCGTTTCTCATGGCGACGCACAAGCTGTTTTGTGAAATTCAACCGAGGTAAACAAAATGCGCTGGCAGACCACGCGGTTTGACTTGGACCTCGCCCGCCCTTTGGTGATGGGCATCGTGAACCTGACGCCAGACTCCTTTTCAGATGGGGGTCGGCATGGCGACACCTCGCAGGCTTTGGCGCAAGCACAGCGGATGCTGGAAGACGGGGCTCAGATCCTCGATGTGGGGGGAGAGTCTTCTCGCCCAGGGGCGGCTTTTGTTTCTGCGGCGCAAGAACTGGAGCGCATCCTGCCTTTTTTACGCGAGGCCATTCGGTGGCAAGTCCCGATCTCGGTGGACACTTGTAAACCCGAAGTGATGCAGGTGGTGCTGGACCTGGGGGTAGACATCATCAACGACATTTGGGCCTTTCGCCAACCCGGTGCAACCGCTGTGGTTGCTGCCCATGCATCTTGCGGCCTGTGTTTGATGCACATGCACCGAGAGCCTCAAACCATGCAATTGCAAACCATGACCGGTGACGTGGTGCCGCAGGTTCAGGCGTTTTTGGCCGAGCGCATCGACGCGCTATTGAGCATGGGCATTGCTGCATCCCGATTGGTCTTGGATCCGGGGATTGGCTTTGGGAAAACACAGGCTCAAAATTTCCAATTGCTGGCACAACAAAGCCACTTGAAAGTTTTGGGGCCACCGATTTTGGCCGGCTGGTCGCGCAAATCCACCTTGGGAGCGGTCTTGTCCAAGAGCGGCCATGTGCCAGCACCTGACGAGCGGGTTTGCGCCAGTGTCGCAGCCGCCTTGTTGGCGGTGCAACGCGGGGCGAATGTGGTGCGCGTGCACGATGTGAAAGAAACGGTTCAGGCGCTTGCTGTGTGGAACGCCATGCAGTTGCAAGAAGCGCTCACTTAAGGGCCAACGCTGCTGCTTAAACGGGGGGCGGTGTGGTCGCTAAAATCACACATTCATTACAAAAACAAGGCCCAATCCATGGCGCGACAATATTTCGGCACAGACGGCATTCGGGGCAAGGTTGGCCAATCCCCCATCACGCCCGATTTCATCCTGCTTTTGGCGCATGCGGT
>CAMCNQ010000188.1 GCA_945875955.1 Limnohabitans sp. Rim8
TGTTCAGCGTGACGCGGATTTGCAGGCCATGTATGGGTTCGTTGGCCGGAAACGGCCGTTCGTTGGTCACCTGAAAGCCAAAGGTCTTGACGTCGCTCAATTGCGCCTCGATGTCCCACAAACCGTCTTCGCGGTCAAAACCTTGGTACACCACTGTTCGCGTATGGGACAATTTTCGGGGGGAGGAGGGGGGAAGTGCCAATGGAAAACTCGCCAGTCTGGGTGATGAATACTTTGATCATAGCCAAGCGGGTGCCCGCCGCATGTCGCAAGCCTGCCAAGGCGTTGTGGGGCGCCAAACCCTTGAGCATGCGCTGCACCACAGCGCGATCCGCTGACCGGTCGAAAACCGCGGCGGGAACCTGGCCAGTCGCGCGGTCGATGAAATGGCCTGGCGCTTGCCGCAGCCAAGGCCGATTCAGCCTCAACGCGGCAGTTGGGCACGGCCAACTGCCGGGTTGAGGTTCAATAGCTTTGGCCCAACGCCAGCAACTCGGGCGTGCCAATCAGCGCATTGAGCTGGTCGAAATTGAGCATCTGAGATTGCATGGGAGCAGTGCTCTTGTGGGCATGCAAACTGGCGTAATAGGCTTGCAAGCTGTGCGCCACGGCGCGCGCGGTTCCCCCCGGGAAGATGACGATTCGAAAGCCCACTTGGCCCAAGGCCTCGCTGCTTTGCACCGGGGTTTTGCCGCCTTCGACCATGTTGGCCAGCAGTGGAATGCGGTGGGCAAAACGCGCGCAGGCCTGTTGCATTTGCTCGGGTGTGCGCAAGGCCTCAATGAACAAAGCGTCAACCCCACAGGCCAGGTAGGCCTCGGCCCGGTCCATGGCGGCCTCAAAGCCTTCCACCGCCAAGGCGTCGGTGCGGGCCAAAATCAAGGTCTTGGCCGAGTGCCTGGCGTCAAGACTGGCGCGCAGTTTGCCGCACATTTCAGCCACCGGGATCACGCCCTTGCCGTCCAGATGGCCGCAGCGTTTGGGAAAGGTTTGGTCTTCCAGTTGGACCATGGCCGCACCGGCGCGCTCAAAAGCGCGCACCGTGCGCATGGCATTCAAGGCATTGCCAAAGCCGGTGTCGGCATCCACGATCACCGGGGTCTGAACCCGTTCGGTGATCCGGGCCAAGGTGTCGGCCACTTCAGTCGCCGTGGTCAGTCCAATGTCGGACCTGCCCAGTCGCGTGTAGGCAATCGAGGCACCCGAGAGGTAGAGCGCTTCAAAGCCCGCTTGCTCTGCGATCAAGGCGGTCAGGGCGTCGTAAATGCCAGGTGCCAAGACGGGCGAGGCTTGCTGCAGGCGTTCTGGGAAATTGGGGGTCAAGGCCATGGTGCTTGGGGTATGAGGTGGGTTGAGGTGTTGGCTTGCGTTGTCGGGGCGAAGTGGGCGGCTGGATGTGCGTCTGTCCGGGGTGAAAAAGCACTCAGCTGCGCAGCTGCCTGGCAGCGGTGTTGGCCGCGATCCAGCCGCCACCGATGGCACTGAGCAGGCCATTGCCAGACAAATAGCCCCAGACCTCGTTGCCCGAGACGCCGCGTGCGGCCCCGCCAGCCGCCAACAAGTTGGGCAGTGCGCTGCCGTCCTTGCGCAAGACGCGGCAATCGGCGTCTATGGCCAGACCGCCTTGGGTGTGGAACAGCGCGCCGGTGACCTTGACGGCGTAAAAAGGCGCTTGCAAAGCCCGTTTGAAGCGCCGACCGAAGGGGTCGCTGGCCTCAGGTGCCATCTGCTCGAAAGTGGCGCTCAAGGCCTCCAGCGGGCAACCGATCAGCTTGGCCAATTCGTCCAGGCTGTTGGCCGTGCGCACCGCGCCGGCTTTTTCGGCCTCCACAAAATCGGGGAAGGTCCGCACCATGTTGAGCAGTGGCCCATCCAGCACATTCCAGGCGATGTGGCCAGGTTGGTCGAGCACACAGACGGCCGCCTCTGAATAGCCTTTTGTCTCGTCGTGAAAGCGCTGGCCCTGGGCATTGATTTGAACCCCGCCTTCCATGATGAAGGCCCAGCTCATGAGGGCCCCTTGGGGGGTGACCCAAGAGCCGTGACCTTGGTAGCCCCCCAGGTCGGCCACGGCCGCGCCCATGGCATGGCCCCAGGCAATGGCACTGCCGTCGTTGCCCACATGGCCGGCAAAAGCCGCATCGCGCATGGCGGGCAGCCATTCTTTGACCATTTGGGCATTGCCGCCAAAACCGTTACAAGCCAAGACCAGCACATCGCAGGCCAGATGCTCCATCTGGCCATTCGGGCGCAGACAGGTCAGGCCCAGCACCCGGTCTTGCGCATCCATCCAGATGTCGCGCACCAGGGCTTCGGTCAGGGTGTCGGCACCGGCCGCACTGGCGGTGCGCTCCAGCGCCGCCATCAGGGCCCGGCCTGTGTGCTCGGGCACGGCGTGCATGCGGCGCACCCGGTGACCGGGGTATAAAAACCCATCCAGCACTTCAAAAACGATGCCCTGCTGCTCCAGCATGTCAACGGCTTGTCCTACGGCCTGTGTCAGGGCCTCCACCAGATGGGGCGCAGCCTGGCCATGCGCCTTGGCCGTGACGTCTTGGGCAAACAGGCTGGGCGAGTCCTCAATGCCCAGAGACTTTTGCAAGCGCGTGCTGGCGGCCGGTACAAAGCCCGACGACAAGGCGGTCGAGCCGCTGGGCATGGCATCGCGCTCCAGCAGCACGCACTCGAGCTGGGCTTGGCGCAGGGCAATGGCCGCGGTCAATCCGCAGGCACCCGAGCCCACAACCAGCACTTGCACATGCGGCGTGCCCTCGGGCATGCGCTCGGCGCGAACGATGCGGGCTTGGGCCGCGTTGGCCGAAGAACTGGAGGCCAAGTCGTTGGCGCTGATTTGCGGGGTGTTCATGTGTGGCCTTTGAGGCGTTGACGCAGTTGATTGAGCAGGCCACCGGCCTGCACCATGTCGAGCAAAAATGCGGGAATGGGCTCGCACTGCAAAGGGGCCGTATCGGCCAAGCCGATTTGCAGCGTTTGCAGATCCAGTGTGATGTGCGCCCCGTCTTGCACGCCGTCCAGGCCCTTGCAGGTCAACAGCAGCAAGCCCAGGTTGAAGGCGTTGCGAAAGAAAAGGCCGCTGAAGGAGGGGGCGATGACGGCTTTGACGCCCAAATGCACCAAGGCCCCTGCGGCTTGTTCTCGCGAGGAGCCAATGCCAAAGTTGGCCCCGGCCACCAGCACGTCGCCAGGGCGCACTTGGCTGGCAAATTCGGGCCGCACGGCTTCAAGGCAATGGGGGGCAATGCCCTCAATGCCCAGTTTCATGTAGGCGCCTGGGGCCAGGGCGTCGGTGTCGATGTCGGCGCCCAAGCGCCAAACGCGGTGGCTTGTGCTCATGCCAGCACCTCTCTGGGGTCACTGATGCAGCCGCGCAAGGCCGAAGCGGCCACGGTGTAGGGAGAGGCCAAATAAACCTGGGCCGTGGCCGAGCCCATGCGGCCTTTGAAGTTGCGGGCGGTGGTGGCCATCACGGTGGCCCCATCGGGGATGGAGCCGCCATAGCCTGAACATGCGCCACAGGAGGTGGCCAGCACCTGTGCCCCGGCCTCGCGCAGCACCTGCATCACCCCTTCGGTTTCGGCCTGTTCTTGGTCCTTCAAGCTGGCTGGGGCCACCATGAGCTGGACCCTGGGGGCCACATGCTGGCCTTTGAGCACCTGGGCGGCAGCGCGCAAATCATCGAGCTTGGCCCCGGTGCAGGCCCCGATGTAGGCGACATCGATGGCCATGCCTTGGTACTCACCCACCGCGTGGGTGTTGGCTGGGCTGTGCGGCGCAGCCACCTGGGGCGGCAATGTGCGGGCGTCAAAGCGGTGGGTGGTGGCGGGGGCCAATGCATCGGTGTGCCAAGGCGCAAGCGTTATCTCCGACTCGGGCACACCCACACCCATGAGCCAATCGCGCGTCACGGCGTCGGGTTCGATCAAGCCCACTTGGGCACCCATTTCGGCGCTCATGTTGGACAAGGTCATGCGCTCTTGCATGGACAGGGCCTGCACCGCGCTGCCGCAAAACTCCACCGCTTGGTAATCGGCACCGTTCATGCCAAATTGGCCAACCATGTGCAGCATCATGTCTTTGGCGGTGACCGCTGTGGGCAAGTGCCCATCCCACAGCATGCGCAAGGTCTGGGGCACCCGAACCCAAAGCTCACCCGTGACCACCACGCCCAGCATTTCGGTGCTGCCCACGCCAAACATGTAGGTGCCAAAGGCCCCTCCGGTGGGCGAGTGCGAGTCTCCGCCCACGCAAAACAGGCCGGGGCGCAAATGGCCCTTTTGCGGCAAGACGATGTGGCATATGCCCTGGCTGTCATAGACATGCGGCAGCTGCTGCTCTTGGGCCCAGTCGCGTGCGATGCGCACGATCCGGCGCGAATCTTCGTCGCGCTCTGGCACGTAATGGTCCATCACCAAAACCACGCGCGACTTGTCCCAGATCTGCGCGCCCAATTCCTCCAGCATGGGCTTGAGGCGTCGCGGTCCGGAAGAGTCGTGGAACATCGCCACGTCGACCTGGCAATTGACGATCTCTCCCACCGCCACATGGCTGCGGCCACAGGCTTTTGCAATCAGTTTTTGGGCCAGGGTTTGCGGCGCAAGTGTGGGTGTGTTCATGGCGCTATGTGGGTCTTGGCAGGTGGGTTTGGTTTTAAGCACGCAGTTCCTTGGCCACAATTTGGGCGTCAATGCCGCCCACCTGTGACAAGGCCATTTGGTATTCATAGCGGTCTGGCCGGTACAAGCCATGCAAGGACAGAACGGGCCGGTCTGAGGCATCAAAAACCAGGCGCTTGACCGACAGCAAGGCGCTGCCAACAGCCACCTCGAGTTCTTTGGCCACTTGGGCATCGGCCTGACGCGCCGAGAGGGTTTGCCAAGCGCGGCCAAGTTCAATGCCCGACTCTTCGAGCAATTGCAAGATGGGTTTGCGGGTCAACTCGCGCCGCCCGATTTTCAACACCAGTGCTTCGGGGCAGTAGGTGGTGATGTGCGAGACCGGGCCGGCCTGGGTGCTGCGGCTGCGCGTGGCTTTGCGGATTTTGCTGCCGGGTGGCACTTGCAAAGTGGCAGCCAAACTGTCAGAGGCCAGGATCACACGCCAGTCGAGCACCTTGACCGTGGTGTCACGGCTGACCCGCACGATGTTGCCCAACAAGCCGGTCAGCCGGGTGGCGGGGTTTTCGGTCTCAGCTTGCAGGGCTTGTCTGGCTTGCAGTTCGTTGCGGCTGGTGGGGCGGGTGCCGCGACCGGCTTGCCGAACGATCAAACCCTCTTGGGCCAACAATTCCAAGGCGCGCCGCACGGTCACCCGGCCCACGTCAAACTGGCGCGTCAAATCCAGTTCGCTGGGCAGGCCATGGGCAAAGCGGCCTTCGGCAAGTTGTTCCCGCAGCACCAGGTAAACCTGGTGGTATTTGGTCAGGGGCAAAGAAGTGGCCATGGTCCATTCAGTCTGGAGATGCCGGACCGATGGCGTGCACGTCGAGCGGGAACAGCGCTTGCAGCCGCACGTGTCGCATCTGCGCGGGCGCACAGCCGTACACATGCGAGATCGCCTGCACAGAAAGCGCAGGGCTGTGGCGGGTCTTCTCAAAACAGGCGGCATCGCGAAAAAACAAGTCCAGTGTCAATGGGGTTGGACCGGCATTTTTGCTGCGCATGCCATGCACCGGGTCGGTCAAAGCGGTGGTGGTCATGGCAGGCTCAGCGGGCTGTAAAGCCCCCGTCGGCACACACAATTTGTCCGGTGATGAACGAGGCCCGGTGCGACAACAAGAAGCTGACCAATTCGGCCACCTCCACAGCTTGCCCCAAGCGGCCCATGGGAATGCTCTCTTGCATGGCCGCCAGGGCGCTGGGGTTGGCCAAGGTGCTGGCCACCATGGGTGTTTCAATCGGCCCGGGCCCCACCGCGTTGATGCGCAAGCCTTCGGCGGCCCATTCCAGCGCCAGCGATTTGACCAGTCCGTTGATGCCCGCTTTGGAGGCCGCATAGGCGGCTCCCCGGGCATGGCCGACCAAACCGATCTGGCTGCTGATCAACACCACACTGCCCCCGATGACCGCATGCTGGCGCATGTGGGCGATGGTGGCGCGGGTCAAGACAAAGCTGGCGCTGAGGTTGGTCTCCAAGGTCTCGCGCCATTCTTCCAGGCGGATCTCATCCGAGGTTTTTTTGTAAAAAATACCGGCACAACCGGCCAAACCATCGAGCCCACCGAG
>CAMCNQ010000189.1 GCA_945875955.1 Limnohabitans sp. Rim8
CTTGTTCCGGTTGCACGTTGATGACAAATCGGTCGGGGGCATTGGCAGGCGTGGCTTGTTGCCAGCTGGCGATCAGGTCGGTGCGCAGCAAGACCAACAAGGCCAGCGCCAGCAAACCCACCGACAAGGCGCTGACTTGCACCACCGCAAACACCGGGCGTGCGGCCACTTGCCGGGTGGCCAAACGCAGCCAGCGCGGCGCTTGCTCGCCTGGCATGGCACGGCGCAGCAGCCACAAAGCGGCTGCTGCTAGCCCGGCAAACACCAGCAAAGCCACGGCAAAGCCGCCCACCGTGATCAGCCCCAAACGCAGGTCGCGGCTGACCAAGAGCAAACTCAGCGCAAAGCCCGCCAGCCCCATCAGCAAGACCAGGCCTGAGCGCACTTGCAGACTGCCCAGCTCGCGCCTGATTACCCGCAAAGGCGGCACTTGGGCCAACTGCAGCACCGGTGGCAGGCCAAAGGCCACCAAAAGGGTCAGGCCCATGGCCATGCCCATCAAGGCGGGTTGCCAGCTTGCAGCGGGCATTTGGGCATCGACCAAGCCCGCCAGCAAAACCACAAAGCCCATGTGTACCGTGTAGCCCAGCGCCACGCCCATGGCACTGGCCAACAGGCCCGCTCCCAGGAACTCCAGGCCATAGCTCAAGGTCAGTGTGCGCTGGCTTTGCCCCAAGACCCGGAGCAAAGCACAGGCATCGAGTTGCCTTTCGGCAAAACTGCGTGCAGCCAAGGCCACGGCCACAGCACACAGCAAGGCGGCCAGCAAGGCCACCAAATTCAAGAACTGCGCTGCGCGGTCCAGGGTTTTGCGCATTTCGGGACGCCCGGTGTCCAGCGATTCAATGCGCACGCCGCGCACATGGGCTTTTTCAATCTCGGGTGTGGCCCACTGCACATAGCGCTCGGCTTGGGCTGTGTCGCCGGCCACCGCCATGCGCCAACTGACTCGGCTGGCCGGTTGAACCAAGCCGGTGGAGGCCAAGTCGGCGCTGTTGAGCATGACGCGGGGGGCAAAGGCCATGAAACCAGCACCCCGGTCGGGTTCGCGTTCGATGACGCCGGTGATGGTCAGCCAACGCTCGCCCAAGCCCAGCATCTGCCCGGTTTTCAGGTTCAGGTTGTCCAGCAAGGCGGGGTCCACCCAGACTTCACCGGCTGCAGGAATGCGGGCGTCTCCCACATGGCTGGCCCGCAGTTGACCGCGCAGCGGGTAACCGGGCTCCACCGCTTTCAATGCCACCAAGCGGGTGTCGCCGCCTTGCTCGTCCGGGGTGCGGGCCATGGTGGGGAAACTCACATTGGTGTTCACCTGCAAACCCATGCTTTGGGCTTTCTGCATGAAGTCGGCAGGAGGTGGTTGGTCGCTGACCACCACCGCGTCACCGCCGAGCAACTGGCGCGCATCGCGCCACAGACCCGATTGCATGCGGTCGGACAAAAAGCCAACGGCGCTGAGTGCGGCCACCGCCAAAGCCACCGACAGCATCAGCAGGCGCAGTTCGCCCGCACGCAGGTCGCGCCATAAATTTCGCCCGCCTAAACGCAGGCCGTGTGTCCATCCTTGTGGGTTCATGGGGCTACCTTACCGCACAAGCCAATCACGCCCGATACCCAGGGTTTTCACTGATTTTTTTCTTGGCCGTTGCGGCCCTGGCATGGCATGGCGATCGTGGCCAAGCGCGTGCGCAGACCCCAAAAGAGGGGCTGCTGGAGCCGTGACCACCATGGCGCTGAACAATGGGGTTCAGGCATGCGCCAGTTCGGATTGCCATACCAAGCGCTGCGCGCCACTGAAACACAAGAAACGCTTGTTGGTGGCGCGTCCAATGGTGCACAAACCCAGGCGTTTGGCCACATCCAGACCCATTTGCGTGATGCCACTGCGCGAGACCACCACGGGCACGCCCATTTGCGCCGATTTGATGACCATTTCGCTGGTCAACCGGCCTGTGGTGTAGAACACCTTGTCTTGGCCATGGATGTCGTTGAGCCACATCCAACCGGCAATCGTGTCGACCGCGTTGTGGCGGCCCACGTCTTCTACAAACATCAGCATTTGCTCGCCCTTGAACAAGGCGCAAGCGTGCACAGAACCCGCCGATTTGTAGGTGGTTTCTTTCACGCGGATGGCGTTGACCAGGCCGTAGAGCTGGCCCTGGGTGATGTGCGCCGGGGGCAGGACAATTTCATCGATGTGGGCCATCAGGTCACCAAACACGCTGCCTTGGCCACAGCCTGTGGTCACCACCCGGTCTGCGCTGCGGGCGGTCTTGACGCCCGCGTTGGCGCGGGTTTTGACCGCGGCCACACCGGGCTCGCCCAATTCACCCGCACCAATTTGCCAGTCAACGGTGATGGATTCGATTTGGGCCACCGATTCGATCAGGCGCTGGTTGCGCAAAAAGCCCAAGACCAGCCATTCGGGTTCGGCCCCCAGGGTCATCAAGGTGACCAGTTCTTTTTTGTCCAGGTAAATGGTCAGGGCCCGCTCAGCCGGTATTGGGGTTTCGGCGATTTCGCCAAACTCATTACAAACCGTTACCGTGCGTGTCAGTGGCACCTTGGCCTGGGTCAGGCGAGGCTGCTGCAGAGGCTGGGATGGGTCGGGGACATTCATCACATCGTTCATGGCAGGAGCCTAATGTAAAAAATCCCTCGCCGTTGCCAGCGAGGGATTTCAAATGGGCGCTTGGCGAATGCAAATCAACGCACCGCTTCTCCACGCGTGGTGAGAGCCAGATTTGACGCTTACTTGTAAAGCACTTCCGGCAACCACAGGCCAATGGCTGGGAACATATACAGCAACACAATCGCAAACACCTGGATTGCCATGAAAGGCAGCATGCCTGCAAAAATCTGGTTCAGCGTCACATGCGGAGGGCTCACACCCTTGAGGTAGAACGCGGCCATGGCCACCGGTGGGCTCAAGAAAGCCGTCTGCAGGTTCAGGGCCACCAACAAGCCGAAGAAAAAAGGGTCAATCCCAAAGTGCGGCAACAAGGGAATGAAGATGGGCATGAAAATCACAATGATCTCGGTCCACTCCAAAGGCCAGCCCAACAAGAAGATCACCACTTGCGCCAGGATCATGAACTGCACAGGCGTCAGGTCCATGCCCAGCACCCAGGTGTTGATGATCTCTTGCCCGCCGAGCAAGGCGAATGCCGCCGAGAAAATGCTCGAGCCCACAAACAGCCAGCACACCATGGCGCTGGTTTTGGCGGTCAGGTAAACCGACTCGCGCAGCACCACGTAATTCAGGCGGCGGTACGCGGCCGCCAGCAGCAAGCCGCCAAGAGACCCCATGGCCGCTGCCTCGGTGGGGGTGGCCAGGCCAAACACGATGGTGCCCAGCACCGCCAAAATCATGATGGCCAACGGGAAGAACGAGCCGAGCAACATCTTGAAAATTTCAAGCCTTGCAAAGCTGAAGTAGGCATAGAACAGGGCCAGGGCCACTGCACAACTGACCAAGCCTATCCAGAAAGACAGGGGTGCGGGCAAGCCTTCGGCAGCGGCTGTTTCTGCTGCAGCGGTGGCGGCGGCAGGAGCAGTGACAGGCGCCATGACAGAGGCGGGTGCCTCCGTTTTGGCAGGCTCTGCAACCGCTGATGCATCGGCTTTGGCCACTTCGGTCGAACCGGGTGGTGTTTGCAAACCATCGGCTTCGGGTTCAGACAAACCACTCACACTGGCGGCTTCTTCTTCGGTATCAGCAGAATCGGCCAATTCGCCACCCATGGCCACCACACCTTCAACCGACTCGACAGGCAGGGGGGCTGTGACCTTGAAGTAAATGGTCCCCATGATGGCGGCCACCGCCAAAACGGGCAGCAAGGCAATGGCCAAATGGTTGAGCAGATCGCGCATGGGCACGGCCGCATTGCGCTTGCCTTTGAGGGCGCCGATCAAGCCAGGCAGCACGTTGTTGCTGATGTTTTTGGACACCACTTGCGCAAACGCGGGCAAAGGCACGATGCGGTCTTCAGCCGACATGGGCGGCGCCATGCTGGGCTTGATTTTGGCAATGATGATCACATACAGAACATACAAAGTGGCCAGCATGATGCCGGGGAAAAACGCCCCGGCGTACAGCTTGACCACCGACACGCCTGCTGTCGCGCCGTAAACGATCAACATGACAGAAGGCGGAATCAAGATGCCCAGGCAACCGCCTGCGGTGATGGCGCCGGCCGACAACTGAACGCTGTAACCTGCCCGCAACATGGCGGGCAGCGCCAGCAAGCCCATCAGGGTGACCACCGCACCCACAATGCCTGTGGCCGTGGCAAAGATGGCGCAGGTCACGATGGTGGCCACCGCCAAAGAGCCCGGCACACGGGCCATGGCCAAGTGCATGCTCTTGAACAATTTCTCAATCAAGTTGGCGCGCTCAATCAGGTAGCCCATGAACACGAACAAAGGAATCGAGATCAGCACGTCGTTGGACATGACCGAAAACGCACGCTGAACCATCAGGTCCAGTGTTTGCTGTACCGCCAAATCGGGGTTTTGGGTTTTGTAGGCGATCCAGGCGAAGATCATGCCCATGCCCATCAAGGTGAAAGCGGTGGGGAAACCCAACATGATCGCCACCACCACCAAGGCCAGCATCAAAAGTCCCAAGTGACCATTGGTCATTTCGGAGGGTGCGGGCAGCAACACAAAGGCCGACAACACGACCAGGGCCATGATCGTCAGGCCAAACCAGACTTCTTTTTTCATTATTTATTTCCCTTGCCAGCCGTCACCAGTGCATCGAGCTTGGCAATGTCTTCGTCTTTCACGTTGACCATTTCTTTGAGTTTTGCGACATCGACCTCGTCCACATCTTCGCCACGCTTGGGCCATTCACCCTGCTTGATGCACACAATGCACCGCACGATTTCAACCAGGCCTTGAACGAACAAGAAAGCGCCTGCAATCGGCAAAATGGTTTTAAAAGGGTAAATCGGTGGGCCGTCGGCCGTGACGTTGGAATGCTCGTTGATGGCCCAGGACTCGGCGGCAAAACCGTAACCTGCATAAGCCAGCGCAAACACACCGGGAATGAAAAACACCAGGTAAAGAACCAAGTCGAGCCACGCCTGCAAGCTTGGCGGGAAAAAACCGTACAACACATCGCCGCGCACATGGCCATTCTTGGACAAGGTGTAGGCACCTGCCATCATGAAGAGCGAGCCGTACATCATGCTCATCACATCAAAAGCCCAGGCATGGGGGTGGTCCAGCACATAGCGGGAGAACACCTCCCAAGAAATCATGAAAGTTAGCGCCACGATCAACCAGGAAAAAAACTGGCCAATCCAGGTGCTGACTTTGTCAATAAAAAGCAGGAGATTTTGCATCAGGGAACCACATAAATGAATCAGCCATCCAGGAGACCTGGATGGCTGAAAGAAGCGCTTAAAAAATCAACCTTTTTTAGGGGCTGGTGCTTTCGCTCCGAAGAAGTGGTTCACTGCCATGCGACGGCTGATGTTGGTGTCTTGGTCCCACTTCACGGCACGTTGTGCAAAGGCGCGCTGGGATTCCACGATTTCTTTGAACAATGGGTTTTCAGCAGATTTCTTCGCCACAATTTCGGTCCAGATTTTAAGCTGGTCTTGCAAGATGGCGTCAGGGGTCTTGTAGAACTTGACCTTGTCTTTGGTCTGCAACTCAATGTAGTCTTTGGAGTAACGGTCAATCGCCTTCCAAGACATGTCGGCCGAAGAAGCTTCCGTGGCGATGGCAATCACCGACTTCATCTTGGTCGGCAGCGCGTCGTACTTGGTCTTGTTGAACATGATCTCGAACGTCTCGGCGCTCTGGTGGTAGCTTTGCAGCATGCACACCTTGGAGACATCGGGGAAGCCCAAAATACGGTCGGATGTGGCGTTGTTGAACTCGGCACCGTCCAGCAAACCGCGGTCCATGGCGGGCACGATCTCGCCGCCTGGCAATGCATTCACAGCAGCGCCCATGGCGGTGAACAGGTCAATGGCCAAGCCGTTGGTGCGGAACTTCAAGCCTTTGAAGTCGGACGACTTGGTGATCGGCTTTTTGAACCAGCCCAAAGGCTGTGTGGACATGGGGCCGTACAAGAACGACTGCACGTTGCCGCCAATCGAGGCATACAACTTGGCCAGCAGCTCAGCGCCACCGCCGTACTTGTGCCAAGACAAAATCATGTTGGCGTCCATGCCGAAGGCTGGGCCGGAGTTCCACAAGGCCAAGGCGTTT
>CAMCNQ010000190.1 GCA_945875955.1 Limnohabitans sp. Rim8
ACTTGAAGAGAGGAGAAAAATCAAAGAGCAAACAATCCAAAGCAGACGACTAAAACACCAACTTGAAACCGTTTAAACTTTAAAACCATTGAGCCAATCTCTCCTTTAAGAAATTAACCCATCTGTCTCAAACCATTTGAAGACGGACACGTCCAACAACATCACAAAACGTAGTTTTGTTATCAACAGTGATTCGCAAGCTCGATCAGTCTTATCACGGAGATAAAGAGTTGTATGGGCGTGAGAAATTTCGCACGGTTATGAAAGAGCTGAATCTACAAGGTGGCATCAAGCTCTTGGAGGTTCTTGAGCCGAAAGAGGTTGAGAAAATTGTCACCAAATGCGCCGCTAAGGGTTAGGCACGCGCTCTGTTGTTTAAGCTGATTAAGCGTCAAAAAAATTGACACTCAATCAGCCAGCTTTCCAGCAGCCATGGTTGCGGTCAACTTAGAGTAATGCTTTTCCAACATCAAGACAGAAGTGCCCATTTGTCTTGCCACTGTGTGTATGTCAGTGCCGGCAAGTAGCTCCATAGTTGCGTAGGTGTGCCGCAATGAATACAGGGTGCGCTCTTGCCCGCTGCTCATGTCCCGACTTAACCCAGCTGATGCCAACATGCGTTTGAATGTGCCCTGAAATCCATAGGGCTGTGCGCCATCATCAAATGCAAACACCTTGTGTGGCAGCTTGGCAGCGATGGCTTCATCTAATGTCATTGAAACGGATTCCTGTCGCATAGCCAACCGAGCTAATGCTTCTGCAGCACGGTGTTTTGCAATTAACCACCGACCACCCGTTTTGCCCGATACCCAAATTCGTAGATATCGCTGATCGCCCACCTGATGCCACTCAATGTGTTGCCACAGCATGTTGAGACTTTCACGCCCAGTACGCATGCCTGTTGCCAGCAGGACCTCTACATAGTCCCTCAATAGCAACTTGATCTGGCGACCCGTATGTCTATGTGCGTCACCATCAGCCCAAGTTTTCAGAAACTCCAAAAGCCGTTGAACCTCTTCAGCTGTGAAGCCCGGGCGAGCCACACTTTTCTTACCTCGTCTGCTGAGTCTTGGTACAGGTGTATTGGCGGAGAGCCAACCACGCTCAATTGCTAAGTCAATGATCCGACTGTAGGCACTTGCATGGGTCATTAGTGTGCTGGCTTTGGGCACTGTGCCCATCTGCTCGTTGCGCCACAGCTCGTATTTGCGCACAGTTGCGATGTCAATGTTGGTCAGGTTGTACTTCCCGAAAAAGGGAATCAAGTATTTGCGAATCACCCGCTGATAGTCAGCACAGGTTCGTGGTTTGATGCCTTGCTCAATTTCAAGTTCTAACTGCTTGTAGCAAGCCTGAGCAACAACGCCGAAGGTTTTGGTCTGCAATGGCAGTCCCATTTCTTCTGCGAATCTGGCACGGTCATACAGTGTGCTGGCTACACGCCGTGCGTATTCCAACTCTTTGTGTTTAGTGGTGAAGTGATGCCACTTTTGGTCAAACAGTTTGAACCTGACCTGCCACACGGTGCTCTGCGTTCGTTTGTATAGGACTACGCAACCATCGCGCATGTGATGCAGGCGATCACTGTCGCTGCTACGACCACCCACAAGTTTGAGGTGGAAGATGTTGCTCTGGGGTGCAGGGGGTTGGTTGGGCTGGTTGAAGGTAATCTGCTGCTCAAGGGGCTGGGGACTTTTGCTGGATTTCACGCTGGCACGCTCCAAAAAGTGCAGCGTAATTTCTGCCCTGTAGCCCGAGCAATCGAACGGACTTAGTTCCTACGGAGGAAACCAAACCATTTCAGCTCATGACTGACAGTTTAGAAAATGTTTTTTACTTGTGTCCCTTGAAGGTTCAGATCATGGGACGGTCACTTAGTTTAAAAAACGAATCACATTTTTCTGCATTAGCTCGAAGGCAGAGCTGTTGAACTGTAAGCGAAAACTGCCGTTAACCTGGGTCGATGTATTGGGGATGTCGAACCCATGCATAGCGTCTTCATAGTAGATAAATTCGTAATTCCTTTTGTCCAAACGGTCAGTCATGCACACCGAGTGGGGTGTCCAGTAGTCCTTCAGTCCAAAGTGGACTTGCGTTGGAACAGTAGACTTTTCAACAAACCCACCAATTGCACAAAGCGGATAAACAGAAATGATTCTGGACAGCTGGCTGATGTGATTCACAGCTACGCCCTTTGCTCGTAAGTTGTTTGTATCGGTAAAGGTGTTGGTGATACTGCCACCAAAGCTAAAACCCATAACGGCGACTTTCCCCGCGTGCCATTTTTGACTTTGAACCCAACCAAATACATCATTCAGGTCGTTGGCAACTTTATCAATGCTGATCGGGGCATTTAAGTCACATATTGTGGAGAAACCTCGCGGATTGATGTAATCAACTAGAACAGTGTTAAAGCCATTCACATCAAGTATCTTCATCCAGTGCTCGTGTGGGCTTGTTCCCCCGCAACCGTGTACCAGGACTACTGTTGGACGAGAGGCATTTTCTTTGACAAGAACTTTCGAGACCGTTGTGTCGCCTGCCCGGTGAACTGTTGTTGCGCAACCGCTCATGGTCAGGGCCAACAGTACCCAAAGCCAACCACGTGTCATAAAGAAATTCATAAAAACAATTCCATCATCCACTTATGCGTAATTTTCGTTACGCCATACTTCAACCTCAGTTGCCTTGGAGGTGTTTCTTCAAGAAGATCAATACAGTCTCCTTTGATTTCGCCCGAGCCTGGTCCTGTCCAACTAGAGTTACTTGGCCACCCCTGACATTTTTGGCAACTGGATCGAAAAACTGAATCGGTTGAGAATTTGTACTGTCAAATCCATGATGCGCACCATCGTACATAAAGATCTCAAGTGGCATCTGCGGATGCGCAGTTTTTAGCGACTGACAAACATCTGGTGTTGTGTCGTAATCATCTCGTGTACCGTTATGGATTTGAACTGGAGCGCCCGTTGGATTGGTTTGATCTACAACCCGTGAGGCAATGCCGTTTCTGACCCAGATGTCGCAGACTGGATAAAAAGCTATATGCGCAGCAAATTTCGCCTGTGCAAGACTTGGAGGACTGTCTTTCGGCTTTTTACCAAAAGCTGTGGTCACTGCGTTTACGCCGCCCCATGAAAAGCCCATGATCGCGATCTTGCCCTTGTTGATCTTTGGGTGCTCAGACAAAAATGACCAAGCCCCCCATACATCGGGCAAAGTGTCGAGAGTTGTTTTAGGGCGTTGATTGAATCCTGTGACACCACGAGCCGCCCACATGTCTAGCTCAAGTACCGCAAACCCGCTTGAAACCAAATATTCGCTATGAAATGTGCCTCTTGAATCAGGCCCCGCGCTGCCATGGACTATCACAACTGCGGGCAACTTTTCCCCCTCTGGTAGGGTGAGTTTTGCCGTTACTTCTGCGGGTGTCGTTCCACCCGAATAACTTGCTCCGACTGTTTTGATCTTTACGCTATTCGAGCTTGCGCTGTGACAGACGCCACAAACCGCCAGTAGGAGTGTTACGAACACAAGTGGGAATTTCATTTTGTCTCCATAGAGCAAAGCATATATTCTCAAATATACAAGGACTTGAGCGGGCTGGGTGAATAGGTGAAGTTGAGTGCTCGTCAGAAGGCCCAGCGTGAGAATTACTGCTCTTCGGGCTCGGAGGCGGTTCAATCAAGCCATCAGCTAGCCACATAGCAAGCGTCAATTTTCTTTACGCTTGCGCCCCAACCCGGCTTGCAGCAGCCCACCCCCGGTCAACCTCAAGCCGGTGGCGCATCCGCACCCCGTACGGTGCTCAAAAAGTGTGCAATGCCTGTGCTAAGACGCTGGCACAGCAAAACTACAGCCAAGACATGGGTCTCTCGGTGACGCACTCTTTAGGCACAGCCAAGGAAATAAACCACTGTTTTTTTGCTATACTCGATGCTCTCCAGGCCCGGTAGCTCAGTTGGTAGAGCAGCGGATTGAAAATCCGCGTGTCGATGGTTCGATTCCGTCCCAGGCCACCAGATACACCCCACAGTTTCGCAAGAGGCTGTGGGGTTTTTCTTTGTGGACACCGACTTCTATGCACTTGAAGGCTTGTGGCGAATTTCACAGCGCTCTGCCCCGCAAGCAGAAATCCATCTGCACCGATGCCTTTGCCCTCACAGCATTGGCAGGGCTGAAAAGCATCAGCTGCGCGCGGCGATCATTTGTTCCAGCACGGCCTTGAGTTGGGCTGTCTCGGCTTCACCGGTTTGGGCGATGACCTGGCGTTCATGCACTTGCGCCTGGGCGATCAGGGGGTTGACCTTTTGTTGGCCGATGGGGGTCAAGCTCACCAAGGACTGGCGCTTGTCCAACGCGGAGTCGCAGCGCACGATCCAACCGGCTTCTTCCATGCGGCCCAGCAATTTGGTCACCGTGGGTTGTTTGGCCAGCACGATGTCGGCCAACTCACCCACGCTCAGGCTGGTTTTGCCAGACAGCGACGCCATGACCCGCCACTCCATCAGGCTCAGGCCGTTGGCTTGAACCACGGCATGGAATTCACTCGAAATCAGGTGGCTGGCGCGTGCCAGCAAATAAGCCAGGTAATGGTCGACAAAACCGGGCTCGGTGTTCATGCCAGGGCTTGAGTGGTGCCAAACTGCCCGGCCTGATAAACCAGGCTTTGGCTGTCTTGGCTGAAGCCGCAGCGTTCCACCTCGCCCACGAAAATCACATGGTCGCCCTCTTCGTGGCGGCTTCGGTTGTGGCATTCAAACCAAGCCAGCGCACCGCTCAGTATGGGCAGGCCGGCTTGGCCGAGGGTGAAATCCGTGTCGGCAAAGCGGTCGCCCTTGTCGTAAGCAAAGCGCTGGCACAGCGCCAATTGGTCTGCGGCCAGCACATTGATCACGTAATGTGTGCCTGCTTGAAACAGCGGCAAATTGCCCGACTTCGTGCCCATGCTCCACAGCACCAAAGGCGGGGACAGCGACAAGCTGTTGAATGAGCTGACCGTGACGCCCACGAAACTGCTGGTTTGTGTGTCGCCTTTTTGGGCGTGCCCGGCCAAGGTGGTGACCACCGTGACGCCAGTGGCAAAACGCGACAAGGCCTGCCGAAAGTGGGCGGATTCAAAGTCTGGCCTCAGGGCTTGGCTGTGGGTGGGGGAGGCAATGCGCATGGGATTGATGATAGTTGATTTATATGAATATTCATATAAACTGCCGCTGAATGCCTGCCGAACAACGGTTCATGGTGCAGGCCAAGGAGACAAGCATGCTGGTAGAGCGGATCGAAAACAGGTGGTTGGCCGCCTTTGCGAGGACATTTGCCTTGTGCAAAGTGCAGCCCGGTGAAGTGGTGGCCATTCTGTCGGAAACCCAATCCCGGCGGGTGAACGTGGATTTGGCCAGGCTCGCTTTGGAAGGCCTGGGGGCCAGTGTATTTGAAATCACCTTGACCACACCGGCATTGACCGCCCCAGCGCCCGTGCGCTCCACGGGTGCCAGCGACGCGATTGGGCAACTGGCCCCGGTGGTTGCCGCTTTGGCGCGGGCCGACATGGTGGTGGACTGCACGGTAGAGGGCTTGCTGCATGCGCCCGAGTTGCCCACCATCATGAAAGGCGCAGAAGGCCGCATGCCGCGCCTGTTGATGGTCTCTAACGAGCACCCGGAAATTCTGGAGCGCACGGTGCCCGACCCGGCGCTGGAGGCGAGGGTGCGCGCCGCCATGAAGCAACTCAAAACCAGCCAGCAGATGCATGTCACCTCGGCAGCGGGCACCGACTTGCGTGTGAATTTGCACAAGGCCGTGGTGGGTGGCGTGTGGGGGTTTTGCCCCAAGCCCGGCATGGTCTCGCATTGGCCAGCGGGGCTGGCGCTGGCGTTTCCAGCGGCGGGCTCGGTCAACGGCATCTTGGTCATGGCGCCAGGTGATGTGAACCTGACTTTCAAACGTTATCTTCGCGACACCATTCGGATGACGATAGAACAAGACAGCGTGGTCGCCATCGAAGGCCAGGGCGTGGATGTGGACATGATGCGCGGCTATTGGCGGGCCTGGGAAGACTTTGAGGGCCATCGCGCCGCCTACGCGGTCTCGCATGTGGGTTTTGGCCTGAACCCCGCGGCGCGTTGGGATGCCATGGCGTTTTACGACAAGCGCGATTGCAATGGCACCGAGCTGCGCGCTTTTGCGGGCAACTTTTTGTACTCCACCGGGGCCAACGAGGTGGCCG
>CAMCNQ010000191.1 GCA_945875955.1 Limnohabitans sp. Rim8
GGGGGCTTTAAACAGTGCAGACACCGATTTTAAGGTCTGCCGCGACCGGTTTGGGCGGCTTGGGTGCGTAACTTCAGTCAGCGGCTGTGGTTTCTGGCGTTTTGGGCTTGTTTTCTGATTCGGTTTCGGGCCTGTGCAGCGACCAGGTGGTCAGTTTGCCACCCACAAAGGTGGCCGTGACCTGCGATTGGCCCTCGTCGCGCCAGAGGAAAACCTCGGGCTGGGCGTCTTTTTCAGTCTGCAATTGACCCAGAGACCGGGTCATGGCGATGACATGCATCAGCGAAGCGCCTTTTTGCAGCTTGGCATTGAGCATCACCGCACTGGCCACAGAGCCAATGGGCCGGTTGGCCGCTTTTTTCAAAATCGTGACCATTCGGGTGAAGTGCAGCAACACCCACATCAGCACACCGCCAGCAGCCAAGGCAATGCCCGCCCACTTGAAGGCATGCCAGGCACCGATGGTCAAAACAAGGATGGCCACAGGGGCCAGTAGTTTGCTGAAATTCATGGGGGCTGATTGTGCCTTGTCTGCCGGCTCACTCCAGACCGCGCACCACCTGCATGGCTTCTTCGATACGCTCAACGGCATGGATGGTCAGGCCCGCAAAAGACTTGTCGTTTTTCTTGGGGGCGTTGGCTTTGGGCACCACCGCCACGGTGTAACCCAATTTGGCCGCTTCTTTCAGCCGGTCTTGTCCGCGAGGGGCAGGGCGCACCTCGCCGGCCAGGCCCACTTCGCCAAAGGCAATAAAACCTTTGGGCAGGGGTTTGCCACGCAAACTGCTGGTGATGGCCAGCATCACCGCCAGGTCGGCCGCCGGTTCACTGATGCGCACGCCGCCCACGGCGTTGACAAACACGTCTTGGTCCATGCAGGCCACGCCCGCATGGCGGTGCAGCACGGCCAGCAGCATGGCCAGGCGATCCCGGTCCAGCCCCACCGACAGCCGCCGGGGGCTGGGGCCACCGCTGTCGACCAGGGCCTGAATTTCCACCAACAAAGGCCGCGTGCCTTCCAGGGTGACCATGACGCAGCTGCCGGGTACGGGTTCGCTGTGTTGGCTCAGAAAAATCGCACTCGGGTTGCTCACGCCCTTGAGGCCTTTTTCGGTCATGGCAAAAACGCCGATTTCATTGACGGCACCAAAGCGGTTTTTGATGGCGCGAATCAGCCGAAAATTCGAATGCGTGTCGCCCTCAAAGTACAGCACCGTGTCCACCATGTGCTCCAGCACCCGCGGGCCGGCGAGCGCACCTTCTTTGGTGACATGGCCCACCAGCACGATGGTGGTGCCGGTGGATTTGGCGGTGCGCGTCAAATGCGCGGCGCATTCCCGCACCTGGGCCACCGAGCCGGGTGCCGAGGTCAGCTGGTCCGAGTAAACCGTTTGAATCGAATCGATGATGGCGATGTCCGGTTGTCTGGCTTGCAGGGTGTGCAGGATTTTTTCGAGTTGTATTTCAGGCAGGACCGGCACTTGCGAGTCCGGCAGGCCCAGCCTGCGCGAACGCATGGCCACTTGGGCCCCGCTTTCTTCGCCGGTGACATACAGCGTTTTCATGCCGCTGCGTTGCAAGGCGTCAACCGCTTGCAGCAACAAGGTGGATTTGCCAATGCCCGGGTCGCCACCGATCAAGACCACGCCCCCTTCGACCATGCCACCGCCCAACACGCGATCGAGTTCATCAATGCCCGTGGGGTGGCGCTCAAAGTCGGCGGCCTCGATCTGGGACAGGGGCAAGACTTCGGAGGTGGGTGCCAAGGAGGCATGGACCGAAGCAAAGCGGTTTTTGCCACTGGCCGTCTCCGCCGCGCTTTCGATCAAGGTGTTCCAGGCATTGCAACTGGGGCATTTGCCCATCCAGCGGCCGCTGGTGCCGCCGCATTCGGTGCAGGTGAATATTGTTTTGTCTTTGGCCATAAAGCGCAAGTGTGCCTGAGGCTGGGGCTCAGGCCGAAAGCCAGGCGTGCACGAAATCGCGGGTGATGTCGGCCGCCGCTGCGGTGCGGCAGCCGCTGGCGTTCTGGCCTGCCCACAAGGGTGAAAAGTCACTGCAAGCTTGGCGTTCTGCGGCCGCGCGCAAGGGGGCAATGCCTGCTGTGGCCAGCGGAAACGCCGGGGCCTGCGGGCACAGGGGCTCCAAATCGCGCATCAAGCGGTTGACGATGCCGCGCGCTGGGCGACCCGAGAACAGGTTGGTCAGCGCCGTGTGCTGTGCGGCGGGGGACTGCAGGGCGGCCCGGTGCAGCGCGCTGGTGGTGGCCTCGTGGCTGCACAAAAAAGCGGTGCCAATTTGCACGGCCGAAGCGCCCAGCCGCTTGGCAGCGGCCACCCCCTGCGCCGTGGCGATGCCGCCAGCCGCAATGACCGGCACTTGCACCGCTTGTACGATTTGCGGCAACAGGGCAAAGGTGCCGATTTGGGTGCTCAGATCTTCGGTCAGGAACATGCCGCGGTGGCCGCCGGCTTCCAGGCCCTGCGCAATGATGGCGTCCACCCCAAGCGCCTGCAGCCTCTGCGCTTCGGCCACGGTGGTGGCCGATGACAGCACCAGACTGCCCCAGCCTTTGACGCGGGCCAGCAAGTCTGGCGCAGGCAGTCCGAAATGAAAGCTCACCACGGCAGGCCGAAAGACTTCCAGCACATCGGCGCTGTCGTGGTCGAAAGGCACGCGCCCAGGGCCTGAGGGGATGTCGGCCGGCTCCAGACCCCACTCGCGGAAATACGGCGCCAGGGCCGCATGCCAATCGGCCAGGCGCGCGGCATCCTCTGGCGGCGGGGTGTGGCAAAAAAAGTTGACGTTGTAGGGGGCTGCAGTGGCCGCTTGCAGAGACTGCAATTCGGCCTGCAAGGCTTGCGGCCCCAGCATGGCGGCGGGCAGTGACCCCAGCCCGCCAGCGGCACACACGGCCAAAGTCAAGTGGTGGTTTTGCGAGCCCGCCATGGGGGCTTGAATGACGGGCGCGGCCAGCTGTTGGAACAATTCAAGTGCAGACATGGGGCAAGCAAGAATGGGGAGTCTTCATCTTAGGTGAAAGCCATAAGACGGTGGCGATGTTGTCGATTCTCATTGAATTCCCAACATCTCAGCAGCCAATGAGCGTGGACAACAACAGCCTGGCCAGGTCTTCTCAAGGGTAAACCCTGTGCTGTGCCGGTTGAAATTCATTTAACATGTTAAATAAATGCCCAACACCCCTTTTGTCCACCGCAATTTGCCGCGTTTGCTCTTGCAGGCCCGAGAAGCCGTGATGGCCCACACCCGGCCGAGTTTGCGGATGCATGGCTTGTCGGACCAACAGTGGCGGGTGTTGCGGGTATTGGGCGAGCATGCCCAAGAGGTATCGGGTGTCGAAACCGGGCGGGTGGCCAAAGAGGCTTATTTGCTGGGCCCGAGCTTGACCGGCGTGCTCGCCCGCATGGAACGCGATGGCCTGATCGCGCGCAGCCGCTGCCCACAAGACGCAAGGCGCACGGTGGTTCGGGCCACCCCTGCTGGTTTGGCCAAAGTTCTGGCCTTGTCCGAAACCATTGAAGCCCACTACAGCTGGATGGAGGCGCAGTTGGGCAAAGCACCGATGCAGCAGCTGTATGCCCTGCTGGACAAGGTGATCGCCGCCGAAGACGACACCCTGAACGCCATTGAAACGCCGCAAGGCACAGAGGACCAAGCATGAACAACTGGCAACCCCAGGGCACGGTGTACGGCACTTTGCTGAATTTCCAACGCGAATGGGACCTGTGGGCCCCTCGCATGGCGCAAGACCCGCACAAAGGCGCGCCCAAAGCCCCGGTTCTCTATGTGAAAACGGCCAACACCTTCAACCCCAGCCAAGCCCTGAGGCTGCAAGATGGGGTCACCGAGGTGGACATTGGTGCCAGCCTGGGCTTGGTCATGGGGCCTTCAGGACAAGCGCAATCGCTTGTGCTGCTCAACGACTGGTCTGTGCCGCACACCAGTTACTACCGGCCTGCGATCAAGTTCCGATGCCGCGATGGTTTTTTGGCCTGTGGTGCACAGCTTGTGCCCAGCAAAGCGGTGAACCTGGCGCAAATCAAGATCACGGTGCAGCTCAACGGGGACACGGTGCAAACCGTGGATCTGTCGACCCTGGTGCGCACAGCCGCTCAGTTGTTGGACGATGTGGGCGAATTCATGGCTTTGCGGCCTGGGGATGTGTTGATGCTGGGCACCGATTGCTTGGACAACGGCTTGCGGCCAAGGGCGCGCGCAGGCGATACCGTGCGTTTAGAGGCGGCGGGTTTTGCGCCCTTGGTGCAAACCGTACTCGGAGGTGCAGCATGAAGCACGCACGCATCGCCTGGTCGGGCGCCATACATGAGGCGGTCGAATCGGAGGGCCAGCTCTTGCTGACCCAAGGCCCACATGCTGGCCGACGCGTGGCTTTAGACCCAGTCGTTTGGCTGCCGCCGATTGCGCCCGTGGCCCAGGCCCGCACGGTGATCGCGCTGGGTTTGAATTACGCCGACCATGCCAAAGAACTGGCCTTCAAGGCCCCCGACGAGCCACTGGCCTTCATGAAGGGCGAGGCGTCTTTGATCGGCCACCACGCCTTCACCAAGCGGCCCGCGGGCGTGCAATACATGCATTACGAATGCGAGTTGGCGGTGGTGATTGGCCGCACGGCCAGGCATGTCAAAAAAGACGATGCCTATGGCTTCATTCAGGGCTATACCGTGGCCAATGACTACGCCATCCGCGATTACCTGGAAAACTGGTACCGCCCGAATTTGCGCGTGAAAAACCGCGACACCTGCACGCCCATAGGCCCATGGTTGGTGGACGCGGCCGATGTGCCCAACCCCATGCGGCTGAAACTGCAAACCACCGTCAACGGCCAAGTCACGCAAAGCGGCAACACCGCCGACATGATTTTTGACGTGCCCACCTTGATTGAATATTTCAGCAGTTTCATGACCCTGCAGCCGGGCGACCTGATCTTGACCGGCACGCCAGACGGGATTGTGGACTGCCAGCCGGGTGATGTGATCGTCACCGAAATCGAGGGCCTGGGCGCTTTGCGCAACACCATTGTCGGCGAATGAACCCGTCAGCGCCCGCTTGCAGGTGATGACCCGCAAACCCAATCACGCCGCCTGCCAGCAGGCCCGGCAAAACAAGAAAGTCAATTCCATGCAAAAGATTGAGCACCTCATCAACGGCAAAAGCGTCGCGGGCAGCGACTACTTTGAGACCCTCAACCCGGCCACGCAGCAGGTACTGGCCGAAGTCGCCTCTGGCGGCGAAGCCCAGGTCAATGCCGCCGTGGCCGCCGCCAAGGCCGCTTTCCCGAAATGGGCCGCCACACCGGCCACCGAGCGGGCCAAAATCATGCACAAGCTGGGCGAGCTGATCACCCAGCACGTGCCGGAGATTGCCAACACCGAAACCCGCGACTGCGGCCAGACCATTGCCCAGACCGGCAAACAACTGGTGCCGCGCGCGGCCGACAACTTCCATTACTTTGCCGAAATGTGCACCCGTGTGGACGGCCACACCTACCCCACCCCCACGCACCTGAACTACACCCTGTTTCATCCCGTTGGCGTGTGTGCACTGATCTCGCCCTGGAACGTGCCCTTCATGACCGCCACCTGGAAGGTGGCGCCCTGCTTGGCTTTTGGCAACACGGCCGTGCTCAAAATGAGCGAACTCTCGCCCATGACCGCGGCGCGGCTGGGCGAGCTGGCGCTGGAAGCCGGGGTGCCCGTTGGGGTGCTCAACTTGGTGCATGGCTTCGGCAAAGAGGCGGGTGAGCCGCTGGTGGCGCACCGGGATGTGCGGGCGGTTTCATTCACCGGATCGACGCTCACCGGCAACCGCATCGTGCAAAGCGCGGGCCTGAAAAAGTTCAGCATGGAGCTGGGCGGCAAATCACCGTTTGTGGTTTTTGCAGACGCCGATCTGGACCGCGCCTTGGACGCCGCCCTGTTCATGATCTTCAGCAACAACGGAGAGCGCTGCACCGCAGGCAGCCGCATCTTGGTGCAGCAAAGCATTTATGCCGACTTTGCCGCCAAATTTGCCGAGCGCGCCAAACGCATCGTGGTGGGCGACCCGCTGGATGAAAAAACCCATGTGGGCCCCCTGATCTCCAAAGCCCATTTGGCCAAGGTGCGCAGCTACATCGAGCTGGGCCCAAAAGAAGGCGCCACGCTCTTGTGTGGTGGCGTGGGCCAGCCCGGCT
>CAMCNQ010000192.1 GCA_945875955.1 Limnohabitans sp. Rim8
GGCTGGCGTTGAGAAACATCACCACGGACTGGGGTCGGGCCAGCAGAGACTGGAAAGAAGCAATGAACCAGTTCGCAATCCTCTACGAAGATCGCTTCACCAACAAAGTCCATTAAGATGAAATCCGCTTGCCCAATACCGTGGGTAAGTAATCCCGCCTCACACACAGGAATTCAGACACTCCCTGTTATCAGGACTAAAGTACAACATCGCGCTTATGTGCTTTACCCCAGACGAGTAAATCATAGCTACGCAGTTCTGGAGAATAGTAAGGATCATTCTTGATAATTTCTTCCGCTCGCTGGAAAGACTCAACCTCCATTACCCAGAGCCCTCCAACAAATACGCCACTTGGTTCTGGTCGTAAGCCTCCAGCAATTGGAATCTCACTTTGATGCTTTTGAAGGTAGTCCAAATGATCTTGCTCGTACTTGGCACGACGCGCCATCATTTCAGGTTTGTCTTTGAAGTAAGCAACAAGTCTCATGTGTGCAATCCATCCTGATAACGTTCGAGCTAAGCGGGCGCCAACGGCAGGACGCCAGGCCCGGGCTGGCGAAAATGTACCGCGTACCGCCAGACCGGGCTTGGCGGCCTGCCGTTGGTGCTCCGCTTGAGCGAGGGGTTAGGCCTCACCGGCGGTGCCCAGCCAGTGGATCTATTGGCTTGATGTGCTTACCAGCGACATCGTAGACGACAAGTATCGTTTGGCCGACGTTAGGAATAGCCTCGAGCGCGGTGACGAAGTCTTTATCAAGACTCCGAGAGTGGAGACGCTCTGCGAACTCCAGAAATGCGTCGATGGCCAACGCGTACTCGATCTCAGTGATTGGCCGGGGGATCAAGAGCTTGAATCGATTTCCCTCCGGTCCTCCGATGACTATCGAGAAGAAGAGCGAGTATTGCTGCTCCTTGTCAACCTTCCCGGCCGTGGACACAAGGCTCACTTCTGGCGCGGCAGGGCCGGCAACACGCGCATAGAGCTTCTTCATTCCTTCTTTGACTAGGCCATAGTGATCCTTCCCCATCTCTTTGAGGAAAGACTCGAAGTACGGCTTTGCCAAGTACGCAACTATGGCGGTGGGCATTAGCCACTCGATGGCGGCAAACGGTACTCCAGATGGTCGCGATTGCACGAGCACTTCAAGCCGCTCCGCGCGGACAGCATCCGTGAAGTCAGCGAAGAACTCGCGCGGCACGGTGTCCGCGTGAAGCAGCACGAGGTGTGGCTCAGGTGGTTGCATGTGAGGCCTAACGTAATGTAGACCGCAAAACCCGGTGGATACATCCGGGCCGGGTCGATTCATCTTTTGGATGAAATGGCTGCAAGCCGGTTGCGCCTTGGTTTACAGGTTCATATACTGTGGTTTTGCACAGGTATAAATTTGCCATGAAACCCGGTGCCCCTTCCTTGCAGTCCACCCGCTTGCTCGATCAAGTGCGCGAGCGGGTTCGGTATATGCACTATAGCCTCAAAACCGAAAAATATTACCTTTATTGAATTCGTTTTTTTATTCGATGAAGCGCCACGCAGTCAGGCGGCATGCGTCACCCGCGTGAATTGGGTGTGGCCGATGTGGAAGCGTTTTTGTCCATGCTGGCCAATGCGCGCAAGGTATCGGCCTCCACCCAGAACCAAGCGCTCAGTGCTCTGCTTTTTTTTTGTACCGGGAGGTGCTGGGTATCGATTTGCCTTGGCTCAACAACATTGGGCGACCGCAGCAGACCAAGCGCATTCCTTCGGTGCTGACCAAAGACGAAGCGGCTGGCATGTTGGCGCAGATGGAGGGGGTGAATGCGCTGCTGGCGCGGCTTTTGTATGGCACGGGCATTCGCTTGATGGAAGGCATGCGCTTGCGCATCAAGGATGTCGATTTTGAGCGGCATGTCATCATCGTTCGCGAAGCCAAAGGGGCCAAAGACCGGGTGGTGATGCTGCCCCATTCACTGGCACCGGCCTTGCGTTTACAAATGCTGGCCGCACGGGCGCAGTGGGAGGCTGATCGGCAGGTGCAGCGGGGTGGCGTGGAAGTGCCACACGCCTTGGAAAGCAAATATCCAAATATTGGCTTTACGTGGGGGTGGTTTTGGCTTTTCCCATCACCGACTCTGTCTGTTGATCCGCGCAGCGGCGTAGAGCGTCGACACCATTTGTTTGAAGAACGCTTGCAGCGTGCTTTGAAAAAGGCAGTGGCAGGCGCTGGGATTGTGAAGCCTGTGTCAGTGCACAAGCTGCGCCATTCGTTTGCCACGCATTTGCTGCAAGCGGGCACCGACATTCGCACGGTGAAAGAGCTGCTGGGTCACTCGGATGTGTCCACCACCATGGTCTACACCCATGTGCTCAAGGTGGCAGCCGGTGGCACGGCCAGCCCTTTGGATTTATTGCTTCAGGTCTGAACAGACTTCACAAGCGCACCGGAATGCCCCGCTCCCGCATCCGCGCTTTGGCCTGCTGCACCGTGTATTCACCGTAGTGGAAGATGCTGGCCGCCAGCACCGCGTCGGCGCCGCCGATGCTCACGCCGTCGGCCAGGTGGTCGAGATTGCCCACGCCGCCCGATGCGATGACGGGCACGCTGACGGCGTCGCTGACGGCGCGGGTCAATGGCAAATCAAAGCCACTTTTGGTGCCGTCGCGGTCCATGCTGGTGAGCAAGATTTCGCCCGCGCCGTAGTCGGCCATCTGCGTGGCCCAGGCCACGGCGTCCAGGCCCACGTTTTTGCGGCCGCCGTGGCTGTAGACGTCCCAGCCCGGGCCCATGGGCAAACCGTTTGTGCCGATGCGCTGCTCATCTTCGGGTGTGCGGCGTTTGGCGTCGATGGCCACCACGATGCACTGCGCGCCGTATTTGGCCGAGGCATCGCGGATCACCTGCGGGTTGGCAATGGCCGCCGAGTTGAAGCTGGTTTTATCAGCGCCAGCGTTCAAGAGGCGGCGCACATCGTCCACGGTGCGCACACCGCCGCCCACAGTCAAGGGGATGAAGACCTGCGAAGCCACGGCTTCGATGATGTGCAAGATCACATCGCGCCCATCGCTGGTGGCGGTGATGTCCAAAAACGTGAGTTCGTCAGCGCCTTGCTCGTTGTAACGAGCGGCGATTTCCACCGGGTCACCGGCGTCGCGCAGCTCGACAAAGTTGACGCCCTTGACCACGCGACCGCCGGTCACGTCAAGGCAAGGGATGATGCGTTTGGCGAGCATGGAGACTTCTCTTGTTAATGGGTTCAGGGGCTCAGCACTTGCAAGCGCTGCCAGCCCGCCCAGCGCCCGCCCGCAGGCAAAGTGATGGGCTCGTACACTTGCGCCGCTTCAATGCACAGCATCTGACGCCAGCCTTCATCGGGCATATCGGCCAGGCGCTTGCACAGGTCTTGTGCAGGGTTCCAGACCACGGTGTTGGCCCAGCTGGGGCTTTGGCTGATGTGCAGGGTCTGGTTGAGCGTCATGGGCTGTGGCCCGGCTTCGTAGACCCGGTCAAATTCGGCGGCAAAACGCAGTGTGTCGGCGGCTTGCGCGTGGGTGTCGGTGAGCGAGTCCCATTCGGGCTGACCGCCCAGGCCTTGCAGCGTCGCCTGCGTCACATCGGGCACGGCCAAGTAGGTGTGCAGTGCGCCAGAAAACGCCAGCGGCTGATCGTCGGTGTTGTGCACCTCCAGCGACAGTTGCAAGGCACCCTGGCTCAGCTCGATGTGCAGCGCCAGGGCAAAGGCCTGCGGCCACCAAGTGCGGGTTTGGGTGTTGTCGTTCAGGCGCAGCGTGAGGCGGGCATGGTCTGAGGCCAGTTCAGCCGCATCGGCCTGCCAAGCTACGTTGCGGGCAAAGCCGTGTTTGGGCAGGCGATCGGCCATCGGGCCGCGCTGGTTGAACTGCGGAAAGCACACCGGCACGCCGCCCCGAATGGCGGCTTGGCCGTCCATCAGGCTTTGGGGGCTGAGGTACAAACGCTCTTGCCCGCCCGAGACCCAAGACAACACATGCGCACCATACAGCGCCACCAAAAGGCGGTCGCCTTGCGGCAACGCCAATTCGCAAGCGGGCAGGCCTGCGAACGTGGTGTCGCGACAAGTGGCCTGGGCGCTCATGTGCAACAAAGATGGAAAATCAGCCGTTGAGCTCGTCGGCGCGTTGCTGCGCCAGCGCGAAGTCCAGGTCGCCCGAATACACGGCACGCCCGCAGATCACGCCTTGAACGCCTTCGCTCTCCACAGCGCACAGCTGCTCGATGTCGGCCATGTTGGACAGGCCGCCCGAGGCGATCACGGGAATCTGGAGGGCTTGGGCCAGTTTCACGGTGGCTTCGATGTTGATGCCGCTGAGCATGCCGTCGCGGCCAATGTCGGTGTAGATGATGGACTCCACACCCCAGTCTTCGAACTTCTTGGCCAGGTCCACCACCTCGTGGCCGGTGAGTTTGCTCCAGCCGTCGGTGGCGACTTTGCCGTCTTTGGCGTCCAGGCCGACGATGATGTGGCCGCCAAAGGCGGTGCAGGCGTCTTTCAAAAAGCCAGGGTTCTTGACGGCGGCCGTGCCGATGATGACGTAGCGCAGGCCGCTGTCGATGTATTTTTCAATCGTGTCCAAATCGCGTATGCCACCGCCCAGCTGCACCGGGATGTCGTCGCCCACCGCCTTGAGTATGGATTTGATGGCCCCAAAGTTTTGCGGCTTGCCCGCAAAGGCGCCATTCAAGTCCACCAAGTGCAAGCGGCGTGCACCTTTTTCAAGCCAGCTGCGGGCCATCGCAGCGGGGTCTTCCCCGAAGGTGGTGGCTTGGTCCATATCGCCTTGTTTGAGGCGAACGCAGTGGCCGTCTTTGAGGTCAATGGCGGGGATCAGAATCATGGCGGGTTCAAAAGCAGTGGATAGAAAGAAGCGGCAGTGAAAACTTCTCAAGGCTGCCAGTGGAGGAAATTGCGAAACAAGGCCAAGCCCTGGTCCGCGCTTTTTTCAGGATGAAACTGTGTGGCAAATATGTTATCGCGGGCAATGGCGCAGGCAAAACGCCCGCCGTAATCGGCCTGCCCCGCACAATGCGTTTCTTGGTCGACTTGGGCATAAAAGCTGTGCACAAAATAATACCAGCTGCCGTCTTCAATGCCTTGCCACAGGGCGTGTGCAGGTGCGGCTTGCCACACTTGGTTCCAGCCCATTTGCGGCACTTTGTAACGCGTGCCATCGGGCTGAATTTGCCCGGCCAATTCAAACTTCACCACCTGGCCAGGGATCAGGCCCAGGCCCGGGGTGTTGCCCTCGTCGCTGTGGTCAAGCAGCATTTGCATGCCCACACACACGCCAAACAGGGGTTTGCTGGCAGCGGCTTCGAGCACGGCGGCGAGCATGCCTGAATCACGCAACTCGCGCATGCAGTCGGGCATGGCGCCCTGCCCTGGCAAGACCACCCGGTGGGCGTTGCGCACCACTTGCGGATCAGAGGTCACGCTGACTTCGGCGTGGTCTACGCTGGCGGCGGCATGGATGACCGCCTGCGCCACCGAGCGCAAATTGCCCATGCCGTAATCGACGACGGCAACCCGGTTGACGCTCATGCCCGCCCTTCCGCAGAACCGCCCCAAGACAGGGCCAAGCCCCTTTGGAGACCAGCGATGAGACGAAGAACAGCGCCTAAGGGCATTACAGGCTGCCTTTGGTAGAGGGGATCACACCCACCGAGCGCGGATCGAGCTCCAGCGCAGCGCGCAGCGCACGGGCAAAGGCCTTGAAGATGGTTTCGCACTGGTGGTGTGCGTTCACGCCCTTGAGGTTGTCGATGTGCAGCGTGCACAGCGCGTGGTTCACAAAGCCTTGAAAGAACTCATAGACCAATTGCGTGTCCAATGCGCCCAAGGAACCCGAGGTGAATTTCACGTCCATGTGCAAACCGGGGCGGCCCGAAAAGTCAACCACCACCCGGCTCAAGGCTTCGTCCAGCGGCACATAGGCATGGCCATAGCGGCGAATGCCTTTTTTGTCGCCCACGGCATGGGCGAAGGCCTGGCCCAAGGTGATGCCAATGTCTTCCACCGTGTGGTGGCCGTCGATGTGCAGATCGCCTTCGCAGTGGATGTCCAAGTCGATCAAACCATGGCGCGCGATTTGGTCAAGCATGTGGTCGAGAAAACCAATGCCCGTGGCCAGCTTGGCTTGGCCCGTGCC
>CAMCNQ010000193.1 GCA_945875955.1 Limnohabitans sp. Rim8
CTGGACAAAATCAAACTGGTCACCTCGGGTGCGGGGGCTGCGGCCTTGGCGTGTTTGGGCTTGTTGGTCAAGCTGGGCATTCCGCGTGAAAACATCTGGGTCACCGACTTGGCCGGTGTGGTCTACGAGGGCCGCACCGAGTTGATGGACGAAGACAAAATCCAGTTCGTACAAAAGACCGATCAACGCACCCTGGCCCAAGTCATTGACGGTGCCGATGTGTTCTTGGGCCTGTCTGCTGGCGGCGTGCTCAAGCAAGACATGGTGCGCCGCATGGCCGCCAAACCGCTGATCTTTGCCTTGGCCAACCCCAACCCCGAGATCGACCCAGAAGAGGTCAAGGCCGTGCGCGACGACGCCATCATGGCGACCGGGCGCACCGACTACCCGAACCAGGTCAACAACGTCCTGTGTTTTCCCTACATCTTCCGAGGCGCTTTGGACTGTGGTGCCACCACCATCACGCAGGAGATGGAAATCGCCTCGGTGTATGCCATTGCCGAATTGGCACAGGCTGAGCAAAGCGAGGTGGTGGCTGCCGCCTATGTGGGCGAGCCCTTGGCCTTTGGGCCGGAGTACCTGATTCCCAAGCCGTTTGACCCGCGTTTGATGATGAAAATCGCCCCCGCTGTGGCGCAGGCGGCGGCTGAAAGCGGCGTGGCTTTACGCCCCATCACCGACCTTGAGGCTTACCGCGAAAAGCTGCAAAGCTTTGTTTATGCATCGGGCACCATGATGAAGCCCATCATCACGGCCGCCAAGCGGGCCCTGAAAAAGCGCATTGCTTACAGCGAGGGCGAAGAAGAGCGCGTTTTGCGTGCAGCCCAAATCGTGGTGGACGAGGGCATCGCCCGCCCCACCTTGATTGGCCGCCCTGCGGTGATCGCCGAGCGCATCGAAAAATTTGGCCTGCGTCTGAAGGAAGAGCTGGACTACGACGTGGTGAACGTGGAACAAGATGACCGCTACCGTGATTTCTGGCAAACCTACCACCGCATGACCGAGCGCAAGGGGGTGACCCAGCAGATCGCCAAGATCGAGATGCGTCGGCGCCTGTCCCTGATCGGGGCCATGTTGCTGCACAAGGGCGATGTGGATGGCATGATTTGCGGCACCTGGGGCACCAACCCCATGCACCTGAACTACATCGACCAGGTCATTGGCAAGCGTGAAGGGGTCAACACCTTTGCCTGCATGAACGGCTTGATACTGCCAGGGCGGCAGATTTTCATGGTCGACACGCATGTGAATTACGACCCCACGGCGGTGCAATTGGCCGAACTGACCATTTTGGCGGCCCAGGAAATGCGCCGTTTTGGCATCGAACCCAAAGCCGCTTTGCTGTCGCATTCCAACTTTGGCTCCTCCAACCAGCCCAGCGCCATCAAAATGCGCGAGGTGCTGGATTTGCTGCGCGCCGACGCCCCGTGGTTGGAGGTCGAAGGCGAAATGCACGGCGATGTGGCCCTGGATGCGGCCGCTCGCCAGGCCATCATGCCCAACAGCCGTTTGGTCGGTGACGCCAATTTGTTGGTTTTGCCCAACATTGACGCCGCCAACATCGCCTACAACCTGCTCAAGACCGCTGCGGGGGGCAACATCGCCGTTGGCCCGGTGCTGTTGGGGGCGGCCAAACCGGTTCACATTTTGACGCCCAGCACGACGGTGCGCCGAATTGTCAACATGACGGCCTTGACAGTGGCCGATGCCAACGCCACACGATAAGCCCTGAAACAAGAGCTTGTGCTCACTTAAAAGCGGCATGTCCTGACCGATATTGCCCGTACAGTCGGCAAACGCTTGCTTTTTTGCGACGTTTGCCTCAAACTTACGCCTTCGAGTGTTCGGGTTAACCCGGGGACTTCTGAAAGGTGTTTTCATGAAGGTGGCGCGACATTTCGCCGCCCCGCGACGCTGGATGCCGGTGTTTTTGGGGTTGGTGTTATCCATTTGCACTGTTGCAGTGCAAGCCCGTCCAACTGCCCAAGCGCAAAATCTCCCGACCCTGTCGGTGACAGAGTTGCCGCGAGAAGGCCAAGAAACGTACCAATTGATCCGCAAGGGCGGTCCTTTTCCGTATGAAAAGGACGGGACGGTTTTTGGCAATCGCGAGCGGTTTCTGCCACGCGAGGCGCGGGGTTTTTACCGTGAATACACCGTCAGAACACCTGGGGTCAAGCACCGGGGGGCGCGGCGCATCGTTTGCGGTGGCCCAGTTCCCCGAGAGCCTCAGACCTGTTACTACACCCAAGACCATTACGCGAGTTTTCGCATGATCGTCGAGAAGCCTTGAATTATTGATTTTAGAGAAAGACCACGGAGATGGACACAGCGACACGCCACGACCAGGAGACGCCTTTCAAAGGCGTTCGGTCCAACATCGTGCAGTCGATTCGCGCCTACCGCGTGAGCGAACTGCAAGATGCCGCCCAAAAACTGGGCCAGCACTTTTTGTATGCCAATTTGGCGCAAGCCCAAAGCAAACAAGACGTGTTGGACCTGATTGGTGCGCAATTCACTCTGCCTTCGCATTTCGGCAAAAACTTTGACGCCCTGTACGACTGCATGACCGACCCGCTGCACAAGTCAGGCCCACAGCCAGGTTTCATTGTGGTGCTCGAGCAGATTCCGGCGCACGCCAAGTTTGACAAAGAAGCGCGCGAGCAACTGCTCGATATTTTTCGAGACACGGCCGATTACTGGGGAGACAGGAAGATACCCTTCCGATGCTTCTATTCTTTTCTGTAGCCCGTTCTGCGCAAAACAGCCAAGCAGGACGGGCGAATGAGGCACAAACCGAACAAGCCGTGATGGCCGAAGCGGTCGAGGAAGGCGAAAAAATGCCCACCGACAAATTGGTGGACGTGTCGCCTTTGGCGCTGCGCATGAGCAGCCCTTTCAACGCAGCTTATTGGCTCGCCGCCGCCTGAGTTGACAAGCGCCGCAGAGGCTGCGGTCGCCACCTTGAAAAGCCCGTCCATGACGGGCTTTTTCACGCGCCAGCCTTGCGGTTCAGACCGCTTGCGCCAACGCCACGAATTCAGCCACCGGCACTTCTTCGGCGCGCCGCTGCAGGTCAAACGTGCCCGCAAAGCCCTTTTCATCCAGCCACTTGCCCAAGGTGTTGCGCAAGATTTTGCGGCGTTGGCTGAAAGCCACCTGCACCAAGGTTTCCAGTGTTTTCACATTCAGCTTGGGCGGCGTGGCCAGGGGCAGCATGCGCACCACCGCGCTGTCCACCCGGGGCGGTGGCTCAAAGCTTTCGGGGGGCACAAAAAGCACATTGGCCATCTGGTAGCGCCATTGCAGCATGACCGACAGGCGGCTGTAATCGGCGGTGGCCGGCTTGGCCACCATGCGGTCGACCACCTCTTTTTGCAGCATGAAGTGTTGGTCTTCGATCACATCCACCTGGTCTAGCAAATGGAAAAGAATGGGGGTGGAGATGTTGTAAGGCAAATTGCCGACCACCCGAATTTTCGAGCCATTGGCCATGGCGGTGTTGGCCTGCATTTGCGTGGCCAAGGCCCTAAAGTCGACTTTCAGCACATCGGATTCCACCACCGACAGGTGCGGGTGTTCGCGCAGGCGAACCGCCAAGTCGCGGTCCAGCTCGATCACCGTCAGCTGGCCCAGGCGTTCAACCAAGGGCTGGGTCAAGGCGGCCAGGCCGGGCCCGATTTCGACCATGGGCTGACCCGCTTGCGGGTGAATGGCGTCGACAATCGCGTCGATGACGCCGCCGTCGGTTAAAAAATGCTGGCCAAAGCGCTTGCGTGCGATGTGCCTCATTGCGGCGGCTCGCGCAATTCGACATAGGCGCGGCCGCGCACGTCTTGAGCCCAAGTCTCATAGGCCTCGTCTGCTTTTTGCGCGCGCAAGGCGTTGGTCGCCAAAGTGCGCTGCTCCTCGTCGCTCATGGGGGAATTGCGGCGCTCTAAAACTTCGATCAAATGCACGCCAAAGCGCGAGACCAGGGGCTCGGCCACCTCCCTTGGCCTGAGGCTGTTCATGACCTGTTCAAACTCAGGCACAAACATGCCGGGCTTGGCCCAGCCCAAGTCGCCGCCTTGTTTGGCACTGCCGTCTTGCGACATCTCTTGGGCCAGGACGGCGAAATCGGCTTTGCCAGAAACCACATCTTGGCGCACGTCATTCAGGCGCGCAATGGCTTGGGCTTGTGACATCTGCGCGGAAGGGCGCAGCAAGATGTGGCGTGCACGTGTTTGTGTCACCAACAAGTTGTTGAACTGCACCCGTTCAATCAGTTTGAGGATGTGAAAACCGGCGGCAGAACGCACGGGCGCGGAGACCTCGCCTTCTTTCAAATCGCGGGTGGCTTTCAAAAACAAATCGGGGTAACGGTCGGTCGGGCGCAAACCCATGACGCCACCGTTGTTGCCATTGTCATTGGCCGCTGAAAACGACTTGGCCAAATCGGCGAAGCTTTCACCCCCACGAGCGCGCTGAGTCACCTCGGCAGCGCGTGCAGCTAAAACCTGTACCTCTTGCTCGGTGCTGTTTTCTGGCACGGCGATCAAGACCATCGCCAGGTTCAGCTGCGGCGGAACTTGCACGGCCTGAGCCTTCAACTGCTCGCGCAAAAACGCCTCTATATCTTGTTCACTCACGCGAACACGGTTATCGACTTCACGCTCACGCAAGCGGCTCAAAGTCAATTCGGTGCGCAACTGCTCACGAAAGGCGCGCACCTCAATGCCGTCTTGCTTCAAGCGTTCATACAAAACAGGCAGTGTCAATTGGTTGTTGTTGGCGATGTTCAGCTCGGCTTGTTCAATGGCCTCGTTGTCGATTCTGATGCCGACATCTTTGGCTTGCTGCAGTTGCGCTTTTTCATTGATCAAGCGATCCAAGGCCAGTTGCGTCAGTGTGTTGCTGTCGGGCGGATTGGCATCTGCAGCAGACTGCGCGCGCAAACGCTCGCGCATCACTTGTACGTCGCGGTTGGTGATGGGTTCTGAGTTCACCACAGCCACAATGAAGTCCGCTTGGCGGATGGCGGTGCTGCTGCTTTGTGACCAAGCCGCCGGAGCAGCCAGCCAACTGGCCAGAGACAAAGCACAGGTGAGCCAGGCAAGGTGTGAAGGAGAAAGCAGCTTATTCATAGTGTTGGAACCGACTGGGTTGAACCGTGTTTTCACGCAGGTACTGGTAGCGGGGAATGTTGTCACTGAGGCTTTTTAATGGGCTGATGCCCACACGTGCAAAGCCAATGAACTCAAGTTGGAAAAGGATGCGGCTGGTCGAGCTGGTGCCGCTGACCGCCGACACATTGGTCTGCAGCCTTTGGAAAGCCACGCGCCCCAGCCAGCAGCCTGCATCGTATTCGAGGCCCACCAAGGTGTCCACCAGGCTGCGTTCTTTCAAACTGTAATTGAGTCGACCCACGGTGTACCAGCGGTCAGGCCCAAGGCCTTGCCCGGGGCTGCGTGTCCAGGCCGTTTCTGCCGAACGGTCGGTGCTGCCCATCATGTCGCTCAGGGGCCATTGCCAGCCCAGGTCGATGAACTCGGAGTTGGGGCTGGTTTGTTTGTTCGAGCGGTAGGCCGCATTGACCACCCGGTAGGGGCTGTGGCTGTAGCGGGCTTGAAAAGTGGTGCGGCTGAATTCGTGGGTTTGGTTGTTGGCTTGAACGGTGGCGTCCAAGGACAGGCGGTCGTCCCAGCGGACCGCGCCGCCAAACAAAATATCGCTCAGACCCGTTGTGCTGGCCACTTGGCCGGGCAGGACCACACGCTGATCGGAAAAGCGAATGCGCTGGGCCAAGCCAAGGCGCAGCAATTCGCCGCCCGAGTCGGCGTCAAAAAAGCGGCTGCTCAAACCCAGGGTCAGGGCGTTGTTGTCCACCAGGCGGTCTTGGCCAACGTAGGTGTTTTCGCTGAAAATTGTGGACAGGTTGAAGTCGGTCGCGCCGCTGTCGTAAACCGGCAACATGTCTTGGTTGCGATAAGGGGTAAAGGCGTAAAAAGCCCTGGGCTCCAGGGTTTGCAAAACGCCTCTGCCAAACCATTGGGTCTCGCGCTCGTACACCAAGCCCGTGTCCACGCTGAGGGTGGGCAGCACACGGTTGACCGATAAAACCCCGTTGCCCAGCGCATTGTCCATTTGGTAACGGGCGGC
>CAMCNQ010000194.1 GCA_945875955.1 Limnohabitans sp. Rim8
GACTTGGTCGGCAAGGTCGAAGCCGGCATCCCTGAAGATGACCCGCGCAACCCCGCCGTGATTGCCGACAACGTGGGCGACAACGTGGGTGACTGCGCCGGCATGGCCGCCGACCTGTTTGAAACCTATGCCGTGACCCTGATCGCCACCATGGTGCTGGGCGCGCTGATGCTGAGCGAAGGAGGGCCCAACGCCGTGCTCTACCCCTTGAGCCTGGGCGCTGTGTCCATCGTTGCTTCCATCATCGGTTGCTTCTTCGTCAAAGCCTCGCCGGGCATGAAGAACGTCATGCCCGCTTTGTACAAGGGTTTGGCTGTGGCTGGCATCTTGTCGCTGGTGGCCTTTTACTTTGTGACGCAATCGCTGTTCCCAACCGCCCTCAAACTGGCAGATGGAAGCACCCTCACCGCCAGCGCCCTGTTCGGTGCCTGCGCTGTGGGCCTGATCTTGACGGGCGCGCTGGTCTGGATCACCGAGTACTACACAGGCACGCAATACGCGCCTGTGCGTCACATTGCGCAGGCCTCCACCACCGGTCACGGCACCAACATCATTGCCGGCCTGGGCGTGTCCATGCGTTCCACCGCTTGGCCTGTGCTGTTTGTCTGCGCGGCGATCTACTCGGCCTTTGCACTGGCTGGCTTGTACGGCATTGCCATCGCCGCCACCTCCATGCTCAGCATGGCCGGCATCGTGGTCGCCTTGGACGCCTACGGCCCCATCACCGACAATGCAGGCGGCATTGCAGAGATGGCCGAACTGCCGGCCAGCGTGCGTGACGTCACCGACCCGCTGGACGCGGTGGGCAACACCACCAAGGCCGTGACCAAGGGCTACGCCATCGGCTCTGCCGGTCTGGCCGCCCTGGTGCTGTTTGCCGACTACACCCACAAACTCGAAGGTTTGGGCAGCCACGTCAAGTTCGACCTGAGTGACCCCATGGTCATCATCGGCCTGTTCATTGGCGGACTGATTCCCTACCTGTTTGGGGCCATGGCCATGGAGGCTGTGGGCCGCGCCGCCGGGGCCGTGGTGGTGGAAGTGCGTCGCCAGTTCCGCGACATCAAAGGCATCATGGACGGCACGGGCAAGCCCGAGTACGACACGGCGGTGGACATGCTGACCAGCGCCGCCATCAAGGAAATGATGATCCCCAGCTTGTTGCCCGTGGTAGCCCCCATCCTGGTGGGCCTGATCCTCGGCCCAGCCGCTTTGGGTGGTCTTTTGATGGGTACCATCGTCACCGGCCTGTTTGTGGCCATTTCCATGTGCACCGGTGGCGGCGCCTGGGACAACGCCAAAAAGTACATTGAAGACGGCCACCACGACGGCAAAGGTTCTGAAGCGCACAAAGCCGCAGTGACCGGCGACACCGTGGGCGATCCCTACAAGGACACCGCAGGCCCGGCCATCAACCCGCTGATCAAGATCATCAACATTGTGGCGCTGCTGATCGTGCCCTTGGTGGTCCAGTTACACGGCGTCTGAACAAGCCTCAAGCCCTGCTTGGAGCCCGCCCTGTTTTGCAGGGCGGGCTTTTTCATGTGCGGTCAAGGATTCACTGAAACTGGATTTCGCTGCACCGAATGGCTTGGGCCTTGGGTCCGAAGCTGGAAATATTTGTCAAGGTGGCGTTGTGGTGGGCGATCACTTGCGGGGCCGTCAAGGCGGCATTGCCGGCCGATGTATGGCCATCTGCCAACAAGATCACCGGATACCCCAAGGCCAAGGCTTTGCGGGTGGTGGTGTCCACACAGAATTCTGTATGCATGCCGCACACGGCCAGTTGCTCAACACCTCTTTGGACCAAGGCCTCTTGCAGCGACGTTTTCAAAAATGCGTCCGGCGTTGTCTTTCGGATGCGCAGATCTTCAGGGCGGACCTGCAAACCCTCTGCGAACTGCCATTCGCGACTGGCGTATTCCAAATAACCAGACGAAGACTCGTGCTGAATGAAGATCACCGGCGCACCGGCTGCGCGCGCTTTGGTGGACACGGTGTTGATGCGTGCAATGAGTGCGGCATATTCGTAAGCTGCCCCTTCGCCTTCACAAAGCCCCTGCTGAACATCTATGACCAGCAATGCTGTTTTCATACCCATCCCCCTTTCAAACAACACAACCATCCCTGAAACTATAGATGCCTTCACTGTTTCGAAATCGAGAAATTTTTTTTCTGTCTCAAGGGTGATCCATTCATTCGAAGATCATTGGACAATAGCCCCATGCATTTGAACTTCATCGCCAACGAATCTGTGCCCGCACTGGCCGGGCAAACTCTGGATGTGATCGATCCTTCAGACGGTCAGGTGTTTGACCAGATCCCGCGCAGCCAGGCCGCTGATATCGACGCCGCAGTTCACGCCGCCCGGGCGGCTTTTCAAGGGTCTTGGGGGCAGCTGAGCGCCATGGAGCGGGGTCGCTTGTTGATGGCACTGTCGCGCAAAGTCAGCGAACACGCCGCCGAGCTGACCGCCTTGGAGCAACGCGATTGCGGCAAACCCACGCGCCAAGCCGCGGCGGACGCCACGGCCCTGGCCCGCTATTTTGAGTATTACGCAGGCGCTTGCGACAAGCTGCACGGCGAGACCCTGCCCTACCAAAACGGCTACAGCGTGCTGACTTGGCGCGAACCGCATGGGGTCACCGGCCATGTGATTCCGTGGAACTACCCGATGCAGATTTTTGGCCGCAGCGTGGGCGGCGCTTTGGCCGCGGGCAATGCCTGCGTGGTCAAGCCGGCCGAAGACGCCTGCCTGAGCCTGATCCGCGTGGCCCAGTTGGCGGCCGAAGTGGGTTTTCCGCCGGGCACCATCAACATCGTTACCGGCTACGGCCATGAGGTGGGCGATGCCTTGGCACGCCACCCCGGCATTGACCACATCAGCTTCACAGGCAGCCCCACGGTGGGCACGCTGATTCAGCAGGTAGCGGCAGAGCGCCATTGCCCGGTGACGCTGGAATTGGGCGGCAAGAGCCCGCAAATCATTTTTGCCGACGCCGACCTGGATGCGGCCATTCCGGTGGTGGTCAACGCCATTGTGCAAAACGCCGGGCAGACTTGCTCGGCGGGCTCGCGGGTGCTGATTGACCAAAGCATTTACGAGCCCCTGCTGCAGCGCTTGGGCAAGGCCTTTGGCCGCTTGCAAGTGGGCTCGGCCGCCATGAACCTGGACCTGGGGCCCTTGATACGGGCCAGCCAACTTGCGCGCGTGACCGGCTTCTTGGACCAAGCCCGGCTTGACGGCATTGCCACCGTGGCGCAAGGCCAGATTGCCGCAGGCGTGCCTGCTGGCGGTTTTTACCAAGCCCCGGTTTTGCTGCGCGACGTGCCGGTGATGCACCGCTTGGCGCAAGAAGAAGTGTTTGGCCCGGTGCTCTCGGCCATGGCCTTTACAGACGAAGACCACGCGATCGAATTGGCCAATGCAACCGCTTTTGGCTTGGTGACCGGCATTTGGACGCGCGATGGCGCGCGCCAATTCCGCATGGCGCGCCGCGTGCGCAGCGGCCAGGTCTTCATCAACAACTACGGCGCGGGCGGCGGCGTGGAGCTGCCGTTTGGCGGCGTCAAGTCGTCAGGCTACGGCCGCGAAAAAGGTTTCGAAGCCCTGCTGGGTTTCACCACGCTCAAAACCGTGGCGATTGCCCACGGCTGAGCGCTTGCCTGCGCGCTTTTAAACCCCAAGCCGCACACTTGCCCCCGCCCCGAAAAGGGGCCTGTTGGCTGGGGCACAATGGACAACATGTCTGAACGCGTCATTCCGCTGCTTGACCAGCGCCACCCCAGCCTGCCTTTGCCTGCAATCGTCGCGGGGCAAGACCTGAGCGCCCTGCCTTTGGACGGCCTGCGCCGCCCCTTGACCGATTTGCGCATCAGCGTGACCGACCGCTGCAACTTTCGTTGTAGCTACTGCATGCCCAAGGAAATCTTTGACAAAGACTACGCTTACCTGCCGCACAGCCACCTGCTGAGTTTTGAAGAAATCACCCGCATCGCCAGCGTGTTTGTGGGCCGGGGCGTGCGCAAAATCCGTCTCACTGGCGGGGAGCCTTTGCTGCGCAAAAACATCGAAATTCTGGTGGCACAACTGGCCGCCCTGCGCACGCCAGACGGTTTACCGCTGGATTTGACCCTGACCACCAACGGCTCGCTGCTGGCCCGCAAAGCCCAAAGCCTGAAAGACGCCGGTCTGCAACGCGTCACCGTCAGCCTGGACGGGCTGGACGATGCGGTGTTCCGGCAAATGAACGATGTGGATTTTCCGGTCGCTGATGTGTTGGCCGGGATCGAAGCGGCACAGGCGGCGGGTCTGGGGCCGATCAAAGTGAACATGGTGGTCAAGCGCGGCACCAACGACCAGGAAATTTTGCCCATGGCGCGACGCTTTCAAGGCACGGGCATTGTGCTGCGCTTCATCGAATACATGGACGTGGGTGCCACCAACGGTTGGCGCATGGACGAGGTGCTGCCCAGCGCCGAGGTGATCCAGCGTTTGCAGGCCGAGCTGCCTTTGGTGCAACTCGACCCGGCCGCCCCAGGCGAGACCGCCGAGCGCTGGGGCTATGCCAATGCAGAGGGTGAACACGACCCGGCCTTGGGCGAAGTGGGCGTGATCAGCAGCGTGACCCAGGCCTTTTGTGGCGACTGCAACCGCGCCCGCCTGTCCACCGAAGGCCGCTTGTACCTGTGCCTGTTTGCCAGCCAGGGCTATGACTTGCGCCAGTTGCTGCGCGATCCCGCACGTTCTGACACCGAGTTGGCCCAGACGGTGGACGCCGTCTGGCGCGGGCGCACCGACCAATACTCGGTGCTGCGCAGCCTGCGTGGCCCCGACACCGCCAGCGGACTCAGCCGCCGGGTGGAAATGAGCTACATCGGAGGCTGAACGCATTGAACCCCACAGAGCTGGCCATCACTGGCCTGATTTTGGCAGGTGGACGAGGCATGCGCATGGGCGGCATCGACAAAGGCATGCAAAACTTTCGTGGCCTGCCGCTCGCACAGCAAACCCTGATCCGCCTGCAAGGGCAAAGTCACCCTGTGCAAAAAGTACTCATCAACGCCAACCGCAACCTGGCCGCCTATGCGTCGCTGGGTGTACCGGTTTGGCCAGACAGCATCGACGGCTATGCCGGGCCTTTGGCGGGCTTTCTCACAGGGCTGGAGCGCTGCGAAACACCGCTTTTGCTCACCGTGCCCTGCGACTCGCCTTTGTTTCCGCTCGACCTGGTTGAGCGACTGTACCAAGCCATTCATGCGCAAGACGCCGACATGGCCATGGCTGCTGCGCCCGAGGCCGATGGCACGGTGCGCGCCCAGCCGGTGTTTTGCCTGCTCAAAACCGGCTTGCTCGAAAGCCTCGTCAAGTTCACCCACAGTGGCGGGCGCAAGATCGACGCTTGGACAAGCCAGCACCACTGCAGCATCGTGCCCTTTGACCAGCGCGGCGACAGCGCCAATGCTTTTGCCAACGCCAACACGCTGGCCGAACTGCAGCAACTCCAAGCCCTTTGAAGAGGCTTGCCTTTCAACGAAAGTGCACACCCCACCATGACCACGCCTCTTAGCCTGACCGACATCGCCGAACGCCTGCAAGGCTACGACCCGCAAGCCCTGTCGGCCCGTCATGTGAAAGACTTTCTGGCCCAGTTGATGCGGCCGGTGCGTGAATCAGAAACCTTGCCCCTGATGCAAGCCCATGGCCGTATCTTGGCCCATGATGTGGTCTCGCCGATCAGCGTGCCCCCGCACGACAACTCGGCCATGGATGGTTACGCCCTGTGTGGCGCACAACTGCTGGCCGACCTCCCCACAGCTTTCACGGTGGTGGGCACGGCATTTGCCGGTGCCGCCTGGCAAGGCCCTGTGCAGGCGGGCGAGTGCGTGCGCATCATGACCGGGGCCATCATGCCCTCGGGCCTGGACACGGTGGCACCACAAGAGCTGGTCAAAGTCGACGGCGACACCGTCCACATTCCGCCCGGCCTGCTGCAAGCGGGCGACAACCGCCGGCTGTTGGGCGAAGACCTGATGGCGGGCCAGCCCGCCTTGCGTGCAGGCACGCGCTTGGCCCCCGCCGCCTGCGGGCTGCTGGCCAGCCTGGGGCTGCC
>CAMCNQ010000195.1 GCA_945875955.1 Limnohabitans sp. Rim8
CATGGCCCGCAGGTCTTTCATGTCCAGCAGCAGCAAGCCATGGTCATCGGCGATCTTGAAGACCAAATTGAGCACCCCTGACTGGGTCTCGTTCAGACCCAACATGCGGGTCAACAGCAAGGGGCCCATGTCTGAGATGGTGGCGCGAACAGGATGGCCTTGCTCGCCAAAGACGTCCCACAGTGTGGTCGGGCAGGCCATGGGCTGAGGCAGCGCAATTTGCCGGTCAGCCAAAATGGCCGCCAATTTCTCGCCAATTTTCCCGGCCTGGCTCATGCCCGTCAGATCGCCTTTGACATCGGCCATGAACACCGGCACCCCCATGCGGGAAAAGTTTTCTGCCAAAGTTTGCAGCGTCACCGTTTTGCCAGTCCCCGTCGCGCCCGTGATCAGTCCGTGGCGGTTGGCCAGTCCGGGCAACAAAAAGCATTGGGCTTTTGCATTTTTTCCCATCAACATCGGTTCAGCCATTTTTTATCTCCCATTTGTGAAAAGTAAAATCAGCATGCAGGTTAATCAACTTTCAAGGAATTTCCAATGGCTGGCCACAGTAAATGGGCAAATATTCAACACCGCAAGGGGCGGCAAGACGAAAAGCGCCAGCGCATCTGGACCCGGGTGGTGCGTGAAATCATGGTGGCTGCCCGCACAGGTGGCGGCGATATCGGTGCCAATCCCCGACTGCGTCTGGCCATTGAAAAGGCCAAAGCGGCCAATATGCCTGCAGATACCATCAAACGAAACGTCGACAAGGCCACAGGCAACTTGGAAGGCGTGAGCTACGAGGAAATTCGTTATGAAGGTTACGGCATTGGCGGTGCCGCGATCATTTTGGACACCATGACGGACAACCGCGTGCGCACAGTGGCCGATGTGCGGCACGCCTTGAGCAAACACGGCGGCAATTTGGGCACCGAAGGCTCGGTGGCATTTCAGTTCAAACACTGCGGTCAGTTGATTTTCGCCCCAGGGACCCCTGAAGACTTGGTCATGGAGGTGGCAATCGAGGCGGGGGCTGAGGACGTCATCAAGGACGAGGAGGGAGCCATCGAAGTGCTCACGTCGGTGACCGACTTTGAAACCGTTAAAGAGGCGCTGGAAAAGGCGGGCTTGCTGGCCGAGGTGGCCGAGGTGACCATGCGGGCCGACAACAGCGTTTCACTTCATGGTGAAGAAGCGGTCAAAATGCAAAAGTTACTGGACATTTTGGAAGATTTGGACGATGTTCAAAACGTTTTTCACAATGCAGAATTTTAAGACGAAGGAAAATGGATGAAAGTTTTGGTCGTTGGCCATGGTGGTCGTGAACATGCCATGGCATGGAAATTGGCAAAGTCGCCACGAATTCAGCAAGTCTATGTGGCCCCTGGCAATGGCGGTACAGCCCAAGACCCCGATTTGATCAATGTGCCCATCACCGATTTGAGCCTGCTGCGCCAATGGGTCATAGACAACCACATTGGCCTGACCGTGGTGGGGCCAGAAGGGCCTTTGGCTGCGGGCATCGTGGACGATTTTCGATCCCATGGATTGCGTATTTTCGGACCCAGCCAGGCCGCTGCCCAGTTGGAGAGTTCAAAGGCTTTTTCCAAAGCTTTCATGCACCGCCATGGCATTCCCACCGCGGCGTTTGAGACCTTCACCGACCCTGTCCAGGCCCATGCCTATGTGGACAGCCGGGGTGCACCCATCGTGGTCAAGGCCGATGGCTTGGCCGCAGGCAAGGGCGTCGTCGTGGCCATGAGCTTGGCGCAAGCCCATGCGGCGGTTGACTTTATGCTGCAAGGTGATGCCTTGGACGTGGCCCACAACAGCGGCGGAGCCCGTGTCGTGATTGAAGAATTTTTGCAAGGCGAGGAAGCCAGCTTCATGGTCATGTGCGACGGGAAGAGTGCCCTGGCATTGGCCACCAGCCAAGACCACAAGCGTTTGTTGGATGGCGACCAAGGCCCCAACACAGGGGGCATGGGCGCTTACTCGCCCGCACCGGTGGTCACGGCCGAGGTGCATGCCCGCGCCATGCGCGAGGTCATTCTGCCCACCCTGCGAGGCATGGAGAAAGAGGGGATTGTTTACACGGGCTTTTTGTATGCAGGTTTGATGGTGAGCCCCGATGGCCAGATCAAAACACTGGAGTTCAATTGCCGAATGGGCGACCCTGAAACCCAGCCGATCTTGATGCGAATGAAATCCGATTTTTTTGAAGTCTTGTTGGCCGCCACTTCTGAAGGCCTGGAACATATTGAAATGAACTGGCACCGGCGAGTGGCCTTGGGGGTGGTGATGGCGGCCGCCGATTACCCCATGAACCCTCGCAAAGGCGATGCCATTGTGGGTTTGCCCAGGGACCAAGAGGATGCGATGGTGTTCCATGCGGGCACAACGCAGCGGGATAGCCAAATGCTGACTTCGGGGGGGCGTGTCTTGTGCGTCACCGCCATGGCTGACTCGGTTCGGCAGGCCCAGCAAAAAGCCTATCAAACGGCCAGTACGATCAGCTTTGATGGCATGCAAATGCGCAAAGACATCGGTCACCGTGCCCTCAAAAATTAAGTGCCAACAACCCACATGTTGACCTCTTTGCACGGCCACCTGCGTTTTCAATGCGCTTCATTGGTGCTGGGTCGGCCAGGGCTCAGAAAACCGTTTTCAATTCTTATTTGGGCCATGGGCCCCACCGCATCTTTATGACCACACCTTTTGAAATTGACCATGTCAAAACATATTTGTTGGGTTTGCAGTCGCGCATTTGCGGGGCTTTGACCGACATCGATGGCACGCCCTTTGTGGTCGATGTTTGGGAAAAAGAGCCGGGTGAAAAGCTGCAGGGCAATGGCGTCACCCAGATTTTGGAAGGGGGGCCGATTTTTGAGCGTGCAGGCTGCGGATTTTCGCATGTCAGCGGGCCGCATTTGCCCCCATCAGCCACCCAGCACCGACCGGAACTGGCTGGCTCTGCATTTGAGGCCATGGGGGTTTCTTTGGTGTTTCATCCGCGCAACCCCTTTGTGCCCACCGTGCACATGAATGTGCGCATGATTGCGGCAAAACCCCAGGGCGCAAGCCCAGTGGCTTGGTTTGGCGGCGGCATGGACCTCACACCTTATTACGGCTTTGAGGAGGATGCTGTGCATTTTCACCAAACCTGCAAAACGGCCTTGACGCCTTTTGGAGAGGACTTGTACCCCCGGTTCAAAGTCTGGTGTGACGATTATTTTTGCAACCAACACCGGCGTGAACAGCGCGGCATAGGCGGCATCTTCTTCGACGATTTCTCCGAGTTGGGCATGGCCCAGAGTTTGGCCATGCTGCAAAGTGTGGGGGATGCTTTGCTCCCAGCGTATTTGCCCATCGTGGCGCGCCGCCAAGACAGTATTTACGGCGAGCGCGAGCGCGACTTCCAACTCTACCGACGCGGCCGTTATGTCGAATTCAACCTGGTGTGGGACAGAGGGACGCATTTTGGTTTGCAATCGGGTGGGCGGACCGAATCGATTTTGCTGTCCATGCCCCCAGAAGTGCGTTGGTCTTACCGTCGGCAGGACCCGGTGGGTTCCGCAGAAGAGCGCCTGCTCAGCCATTTCTTGGTTCCCAAGGACTGGGTTTGAAGCCATCTGAAATCAAAGCACTGGGGGTTTTTGGCGGTGCATTTGACCCGCCGCATTGGGCGCACGTGGCCTTGGTCAAGGCGGCCATGGCCCAACTCGCTCTGGATCGCGTGCTGGTCTTGCCCACTGGGCAAGCCTGGCACAAGACGCGCAGTTTGAGCCAGGCCAGTCACCGCCTCAACATGACCCGATTGGCCTTTGCGCCGCTGCCGCAAGTGGTGGTGGATGCGCGCGAAATCGAGCGTGCAGGGCCCAGTTACACGGTGGACACTTTGCATGAATTGCAGCAAGAATTTCCCCAGTCACAACTGTATTTGTTGCTTGGCGATGACCAACGCAGATCCTTGTCTTCCTGGCATCGCATCGAAGAAATTGGGCGAATCGCTATAATCTGCGCCGCAGGTCGTGATGAGGCTGTGCTTGCCTGGAACCAGCCTTTGCCTGCCCCACAACCCACCCCACCCCTGTCTGACGCCTTGCAGGCGCGGATTCTGACTTTGCAGATGCCGCCGATGCCCCACAGTGCCACGGAACTCCGTGAGCGGGTGTACAAAAATCAGGCCATTTCGGCCCTGCTGCCGCCCGCTGTTGAGCGCTATATTCACGAACACCACCTTTACAGGCCCCACAAATGACCGAAACCGCTGCCAAAAAAGACATTCAAAAACTCCAGCGAGCCATTGTGGATGCGCTGGAGGATGTCAAAGCCCAAGAAATCCAAGTGTTTGACACCGAGCATCTTTCATCTTTGTTTGAGAGGGTCATGATTGCCTCTGGAACCTCCAACCGCCAGACCAAGGCCTTGGCAGCCAGCGTGCGGGACAAAGTCCGCGATGCGGGTTTTGGCAAGCCGCGCATGGAAGGCGAAGACAATGGCGAATGGATCATTGTCGATTGCGGTCAAGCGGTGGTGCACATCATGCAACCGACCATTCGAACCTATTACAACTTGGAAGAAATTTGGGGCGGAACGCCCGTGCGCTTGAAATTTGGTGCCCCCAAGCCGGACACCGGTGCAGAAGTCAAAGGTCATATCCGCAATTCGGTGGCCAAAAAAGCGGTCATCAAAACCGGCCCTGCCAAGAAAACGGCCGTGACATCCCCCACCAAACCCAAACCGGCGTTGAAAGCCCCTGCCAAATCGACCAAGTCGGCCGCCAAAGCGGTCGTCAAGTCGGCAAGCAAGCCCGCTGCAAAAATGCCGCTGAAAGCGCCACCCAAAACGGCGCTGAAAACAGCACTCAAAACGGCCGTCAAACCCGCTTTGAAGTCGAGCAGCAAGCCCACGTTGAAAACCGTGGGCAAGCCCAGTGCCAAGCCCGCCGCCAAGGGCGCAGCCAAAAAGGCGCCTGCGCGCAAAGCCGTTCAAGCGGCCAGCCGCCGCAAAACGGATTGATTTTTCATGAAACTGCTGATCGTTGCAGTGGGTCTGCGCGTGCCCGATTGGGCGCAGACCGCCTGGGACGATTACGCCAAGCGCTTCCCGCCCGAACTCAAAGTCGAACTCAAGGCCGTGAAAACCGAGCCCCGCGGCTCCAAGACACTGCCCAGTCTGTATGCCGCAGAGCGCTCACGCATCGAGGCGGCCATCCCCAAAGGCAGCCGCACCGTGGTGTTGGATGAGCGCGGGACAAACCTCACCACCCAAGCGCTGGCCAGCCGCTTGACCCATTGGCAGTTGGGGGGAGGCGATGTGGCCTTGGTGATTGGTGGGCCTGACGGTTTGGCGCCTGAGTTCAGGCAAAGCGCGCATGAGCGCATCCGTTTGTCCGATTTGACCTTGCCCCACGCCATGGCCCGCGTCTTGTTGATCGAGCAACTCTACCGTGCCTGGTCGATCAACGCCAATCACCCTTACCACCGCGAATGAGCGCCTTCATCTACCTCGCTTCCCAAAGTCCCAGGCGCAGCCAATTGCTGGCGCAAATCGGGGTGTCTCACCGATTGTTGCTGCCCGGGGCAGGGGAAGACGCCGAGTCCTTGGAGTTGGTTCACGCAGGTGAAGCGCCTGCGCGTTACGTGGCGCGGGTGACCGGCCTGAAACTCGATGCCGCCGTGCATCGCTTGGCGTTGCAGGGCCTGGAAAAAGCCCCCGTGCTGTGTGCGGACACCACCGTTTGTCTGGGGCGCGAAATTTTGGGCAAGCCAGCGGATGCGGCAGACGCTGAGCGCATCCTCAAACGCCTGTCGGGTCAAACCCACAGGGTGTTGACCGCCGTGGCCATTCAAAAAGGGCCCATGCGGGTGTCGCAGGTGTCTGCGTCTTGGGTGCGTTTTGCGCCCATGAGCGCAGCGCAGATCAAAACCTATATTGCCACCGGCGAGCCCATGGGCAAGGCAGGCGCATATGGCATTCAGGGCGCGGCGGCCGCGCACATTGAGCAAATCCGTGGCAGTTATTCAGGCATCATGGGTTTGCCCCTTTTTGAAACCGCAGCCTTGCTCAGGTCGCTGGGCGTTCGTTGTTGAGTGCTGGCCTTGAACGCCTGGAAGCTTTATGGG
>CAMCNQ010000196.1 GCA_945875955.1 Limnohabitans sp. Rim8
GGGTTGACGATCTTCATGCCGCTTTGCAGGCTTTCCAGGTCTTTGGCTTCGTGGGTCGCGCCCAGCATGTTGCTGTCGGTGGAGTAGGCCTTTTCGGCGCTCATCTTGTAGCCAAAGCCGTTGGCGGTCATGAAGGCGCTCATTTCGGCGCGGCCACCCAGCTCGTCAATGAACAGCTGGTCCAGCCAAGGCTTGTAGATCTTCAGGCTGGGGTTGGTCAGCAGGCCGTAACGGTAAAAGCGCTCGATGTCGTTGCCTTTGAAAGTCGAGCCATCGCCCCAAATGTTGACGTCGTCTTGCTTCATGGCCGCCACCAGCATGGTGCCCGTCACTGCGCGGCCCAGGGGGGTGGTGTTGAAGTAGGTAATGCCCCCGGTGGAGATGTGGAAAGCACCACTTTGGATGGCGGCGATGCCTTCATAGGCCAGCTGGGTGCGGCAGTCGACCAGGCGGGCTTTTTCGGCGCCGTATTCCATCGCTTTGCGCGGAATTTCGTTGTAATCGGCTTCGTCAGGCTGGCCCAAGTTCGCGGTGTAGGCGTAGGGCAGGGCGCCCTTTTGCTTCATCCACAACAGCGCGGCGGAGGTGTCCAGACCGCCAGAAAAGGCGATGCCGACTTTTTGCCCTTTGGGCAGGTTTTGCAGGATGGTGCTCATTTGGAAATCAAGCGTAATGGCAAATGTAGTGGTAGGGCTCGGTCACGCGGATCTCGAATTTCGAGTTGCCGGGCACGCTGAATTCTTCGCCTGCGCTCGACCTGAGCCATTCTTGGCTGCCCTCGAGCTTGTATTCACAAAAGCCCCCCACGCATTCCATGATTTCGGCAGCGCCCGTGCTGAAGGTCAATGTGGCAGGCAAGACCACGCCAACCGACAGCTTGGTGCCGTCGGGCAGGGTCAGACCGTGGCTGACGCATTTGCCGTCAAAGTAAACATTGGCTTGGGTGTTGACGCTGACGCCGTCGATGGTTTCGGTGGTCATGGTTGTTTCCTAGATGGGGACAGTCACGTATCTATGGAAAAGGGCGTCAAAGACGCCCTTTTGTGGATTCAAGCCTGCATTTTAGGCCAGACTGCTCTGCGGCAAAGCCGCTGATTCATGCTATTTTCATCGGTAATGGCCATGGTGACGGCCATTTTGTCGGACATAGGGGCTGCCAACGCGGTGGCTCCATCCCCAATTGATTTGGGTGTGCACAGGTGGGTAATAGCTGTAAACCGGTGCGGGCACATAGACCACACGGGTTTTGTTGATCACCGTTGCCGCAGGCTGTGCCGGAATCAGCGTTGTTTCCATCTGAACTTGTGTTTGCGGTGCGCCCATGGGCGTGACCTGCAGTTGGATAGTAGGGCCTGGGTCTTGCGGCAGTTGCACGTTGTACTGTTTGCCTGCGTATTCATAGACCACGTTGTAGCCCGTGAGTCTGTTTTCGTAGACGGTCAGTGTGCTGCAGGTGGTTTGGGGGGCTGTTGTGTAGCCCTGGCTTTCGACCCTGTCACCCAACATGGCACCACCGATGACGCCCGCCATGGCCGCCATGCCTTGGTTGTTGCGGCCCCCGAATTGGCTGCCAATCAGACCCCCGGTGATGGCACCAATGATGGCCCCTCCGCCAGAGGTTTGTGCTGGGACTTGGGTTTGAATTTGCGTGCAGGTTTGCCTCGGCACGGCCACCTGTTGGTAAACAGCGGTGCGAGAGATGACTTGGCCCACTTCCTGGGCTTGGGCCCAGGAGGCTGAGAAAAGCAACAAGCTGGTGACGGCTAAGGTTTTCATGGTCTTGAACTTTAAAAGTTGACGCAATGCCACTTTACACGCGGCGTTCATTCCGTGACGTTGCGCCCAAGTAAAGTTTTGTGAGGGGCGTTCAAAGCGGCCATTGGTCTGGTGAGAATCCCACGGTGATGGCACCAGATGGCCATGCGATGACGGGGCGCTTGATGGTGCTGGCGTGTTCCAGCATGATTTTCTTGGCGCTGGCCGTGTCGCCAACGCTGGCTTGCACGGCGGCATCAAGTTTGCGCCAAGTGCTTCCCTTGCGGTTGAGCAGGGTTTCCCAGCCTGCGGCACCCAGCCAAATGTCCAACTTGGACTCGGGCACGCCTTGTTTTTTGAAATCATGGAAAGACGCATTGAAACCATGCTCTGTGAGCCAAGTGCGGGCTTTCTTGACGGTGTCGCAATTGGGAATGCCGTAAACGATGGGGTTCATAGGGGGTGGCCGTAATCAAAGCTTGAAGACTCGGCGACAATCGCCGCCTATGAAGACTCTACAGGAATGGCTCGACTGGTGCGAGCAGTTACACCCCGTGGCCATTGACATGGGGCTTGATCGGGTGAAAACCGTTGCCAACCGCATGGCGCTGCGCTTTGATTGCCCCGTCATCACAGTCGCTGGCACCAACGGCAAAGGCTCCACCTGCGCCATGCTGGAGGCGGTGTTGCTGCAAGCGGGTTACCGCACGGGGGTTTACACCTCGCCCCACTTGGTCCATTTCGAAGAGCGTTGCCGTTTGCACGGCGACTCGGCCTCGGCCGAGTCCTTGGCCCAGGCATTTGCGGCAGTCGAGGCGGTCAGGGGGGATGTCAGCCTGACTTATTTTGAGTTCAGTACCCTGGCCATCTTGCACCTGATGGCCCAATCGGCTTTGGATGTGGCCATTTTGGAGGTCGGTTTGGGGGGGCGCTTGGATGCGGTCAACATCATCGACACTGACTGCGCCGTGATCACCAGTGTGGACCTGGACCACATGGCCATCTTGGGCCATGACCGGGAGACGATTGGGCATGAAAAGGCGGGCATCATGCGCGCCGGCAGGCCCGTCATTGTGAGTGATCCGGTGCCAACGCAAAGTGTGATCGCGCATGCGGCCAAACTGGGGGCTGACCTGTGGTTATTGGGGAAAGACTTTAATTTTTCGGGAGACTCTTTGCAATGGGCATGGGCTGGCCGCGGGCGGCGCTACAGCGGCATGGCCTACCCGGCATTGCGAGGTGCGAACCAATTGCTCAACGCATCAGGTGTTCTGGCCGCCCTTGATGCCTTGCGAGCGCGCATTCCCGTCACTGCCCAAGCGGTGCGCAACGGCTTGGCCATGGTGGAGCTGCCTGGTCGCTTTCAGATAGTGCCTGGGCAGCCGGTGCTGGTCTTGGATGTGGCGCACAATCCGCATTCGGTGGCCGCTTTGGCCGTCAATTTGGACGCGATGGGGTTTTACCCAACCACCCATGCGGTCCTGGGGGCCATGGCCGACAAAGACCTTCTGCCTATGCTGCAACGTGTCAATCCGATGATTGACCGTTGGTATTTCACCGATTTGCCCTTGCCGCGTGCCGCCAAGGCACAAGATTTGCAGGTGGTTTGGCAGTCTCAAAATACCCGAGCTGATGCGGCCTCCAGCGTCCACACAGACCCCATGCAGGCCTTGCAAGCGGCCATGGGTGCAGCCGACCCGGCTGATAGAATTGTGGTCTTTGGCTCCTTCTATACGGTGGGTGGTGTTTTGAAAGACGGCATTCCGCGCCTGCAAGCCAAACACCTCAGCCCGTGAGCACCCCTTCATGGCCTTTTTCAAGTTCCGATTTCCTGGTCAGTCCACTCCCGCAGAAGCGGTGACGACTGGCCCCAATGAAAACATCGAGGTCGTTCGGCGCCGTGCCCGCCACCGTTTGATCGGGGCGTTGGTGCTGGTGTTGGTGGCCGTGGTCGGTTTTCCGATGCTGTTTGACACCCAACCCAGACCGGTCGCGGTGGACACGCCCATCGTGATCCCGGACCGACAAAATACCGCAGCACTGGCCAGCCAAGCGCCTGTGCCTGAAGCCCAGGCCCCGGCCAAGCCCTTGCTGGCCCCTGCAGAGGCGCTGCCGCCACAAGCCGGTTTGGATCCGCGTGAGCAGGTGGTCAAACCCGAGACCGCAACCGACAAACCGCCCGCTGTGCCTGAAAAAGCAAAAACGCCAGACATCGCCCCGCCCGCCCCCCAAGTCGTTGCGCCAGCAACAGCGCCCGTTGCCAAGCCAGATACCAAAGCACTGACCACAGAAAAAGCAGACAAGCCTTCATCGGTCGCCAAACCCAAAGACGATGGGTTGAAAGCCAAAGCCCTTTTGGAAGGCAAAACTGTTGAGGCTGCTGGGGAGCGCGTGGTCATCCAAGTGGGTGCTTTCAGCGACGCGGCCAAAGTTCGAGAGGTCCGACGCAAATTGGAGCAGGCGGGTTTGAAAACCTACACCCAAGTGGTCACCATCGAAGGCAAAAGCACGACCCGCATTCGGGTCGGGCCATTTGCTTCGCGTGCCGAGGCTGACAAAGTGGTTGCGCGCATTCGCAAACTCGATTTACCCGCCGCTGTCTTGAAGATTTGAAATGGCGCTCATCGCCCTCACCGATTGGATTTTGATGGGGGTACTGATCGCCTCCATGGTGATGGGGCTTTGGCGGGGATTGGTTTATGAGGTGCTTTCGCTGGCGGGATGGGTGGCGGCTTTTGTGGTCGCGCAATGGTGGGCACCAGACGTGGTCCGTTGGCTGGTTTTGATCCCAAGCGCACCCGAGTCGGCTCGCTATGCACTGGCGGTTGTCTTGGTCTTTGTGGCCACCGTCTTTGCGGCCGGCTTGCTCTCTTGGGCCATTAAAAAATTGGTGGAGTCGGTGGGTTTGCGGCCCGTGGACCGCTCTTTGGGGGCTTTATTTGGTTTGGCGCGTGGCGTGGTTTTGTTGCTGGCCTTGACGGTGGTATTGCAGTTGACCGGCCTGGCCCAAGATGCTTGGTGGACGCAAGCCCAAGGGCCTGTTTGGCTAGAAAGTTTGCTGACGGGTTTGAAACCCCTGTTGCCAAAGCAATTTGTGGATTTTTTACCCTGAACAATTCAGGGCAGTTCGATTTTTGAACGGGAAAAATATGTGTGGAATTGTCGGCGTTGTCAGCAGCGCACCGGTCAACCAGTTGATTTACGACGCCTTGTTGCTGCTGCAACACAGGGGGCAAGACGCGGCGGGCATCGTCACGCAACTGGACCGGAAATTTTTCATGCACAAAGCCAAGGGCATGGTGCGTGATGTTTTTCGCACCCGCAACATGCGCAGCCTCCCCGGTAACTGTGGTTTGGGCCAAGTGCGTTACCCCACAGCGGGCAATGCCTTCAGTGAAGAAGAGGCCCAGCCGTTTTATGTGAACGCCCCATTTGGCTTGGTGCTGGTGCACAACGGCAACCTGACCAATGCCCATGCCCTGAAGGCCGATCTTTTTTCCAACGACCACCGCCACAACAACACCGAAAGCGACTCCGAAGTCTTGCTCAACGTGCTGGCCCACGAACTGGAGAAAACCACACGTGGTTTGCCCTTGAAGCCCTTGGATGTGTTCGAGGCGGTGCGGGGCGTGAACCGCCGCATCAAAGGCTCTTATGCGGTCATTGCCTTGATTGCCGGTCATGGCTTGGTGGCTTTTCGCGACCCGCACGGCATTCGCCCCCTGTGCATGGGGCGCAGCGGCGACGGCACCATCATGCTGGCCAGCGAGTCGGTGGCCTTGGACGGCACAGCGCACCAGTTTGACCGCGATGTGGCACCTGGCGAGGCCATTTTTATTGACCTGCAGGGCCAGATGCACAGCCAAATTTGCGCCGAAAAAGCGCAGTTGAGTCCCTGTATATTTGAGTATGTTTATTTGGCCCGACCAGACTCGACCATGGACGGCATCTCTGTTTACCAAGCGCGCCTGAATTTGGGCGAAACCTTGGCCAAACGGGTGATCTCAACGGTGCCACCCAATGACATCGATGTGGTCATTCCCATCCCCGAGTCCAGCCGCCCCAGCGCCACCCAATTGGCGCACCTGTTGGGCATTCCTTACCGTGAAGGGTTTGTGAAAAACCGCTATGTGGGCCGCACCTTCATCATGCCGGGTCAAGCGGTGCGCAAAAAATCGGTGCGCCAAAAACTCAACGCCATCGTCAGTGAGTTCAAAGGCCGCAACGTGTTGCTGGTGGATGACTCCATTGTGCGTGGCACCACCAGCCGCGAGATTGTTCAGATGGCGCGCGATGCGGGGGCCCGCAAGGTCTACATGGCCAGCGCCGCGCCGCCTGTGCGATA
>CAMCNQ010000197.1 GCA_945875955.1 Limnohabitans sp. Rim8
AACCTGAAACGGCTCTTGCAGACGAAGTTCGTAGTGGCAAATTTGATTGGCCAAGGCTTGCATCGCATCAATGGCCTTGTTCGCGGGAATTTCCATTCTTTGGTAGCGAGAACCCAAAAGAAATGCTTCGTTGACAACGTCTTCAGGCAAATAGGCGTAAACGTCTGTTTCACCCGTCCGAATTTTTTGAAATTTCGACGCGACGGGCACTTCAGGAACAGGCTTGCCCGAGGCGATGTGCATGCCAGCGAGTTCCTGCCATGCGGCCGTTTGTTCTGCCCCCGCCACAAATGTTTTGTCCAAATGGGCGCGGCACAGCATGCCCATGCGCATGCGCAAACTTCTGGCCTCGCGCGAGTCAGAAGTTAAAGAGAGCACTTTTTCGTAGGCGGCTACGGCACGTTGCATCTCTTCGGCAGGGTTGCTGCGGTTAAAAAAGCTGAGCATTATTTCGGATGGTTTCAGGTGATGTGCAGATTTTGCCGCAATTTTTTCACCACCGTTGAAAGAATTTGGCTTACCCGCGATTCACTCACCCCTAAAACCGCGCCAATTTCTTTCAAATTAAGCTCTTCGACGTAATAAAGAGACATCACCATTTTTTCGCGCTCTGGCAAATCGTCGATGGCTTGAACCACCGCCTCCATGAACTCGGCCTCTTCCACGATCACCTCGGGTTGCATGGTGCTGTCACCGGGCATGTTCATGACTTCGTCATTGACCACTTCCATGGAAAAAGTTTCAAATCGTTTGGCTTGGCCACGGTCTTTGTGGAATTCTTCAATGTCCTTGCCCATGAACTCGGCCAACTCCACTTGGGTCGGTGCACGTCCCAACTCGGAAGCCAGAACATGCATGGCTTCGTTTTCATTTTTATTGAAAGAAACTGCCGAACGAGGTAAAAACGACTGCCTTCTGACCTCGTCCAAAATAGCCCCGCGCACGCGACTGAGTGCAAAATGCTCAAACTCAAAGCCTTTGGTCGGGTCGAACGAACGGGCAGCTTCGATCAAGCCCACCATTCCGACCTGAACCAGTTCATCAAGCTCCATGAAGGGCGGTAAGCGGGCCTTCAGGTGGATCGCCACCCGTTTGACCATGGGCATGTGCGCCAGAATCAGTGACTCATGTCGGTTGCCGACATCTTCATACAAAGAGACGTTGCTGTTCATGCGACTCACCGGTCAGAAGGCGCACACAGCATGCGCTCCATGAAAAACTGCATGCGTCCAGAAGCACTCTCAATCGGAGGCAACTGGTCAACCGCTTCGGCCAGGCCCCTGAAATCACGCGCGGCTGCGCTGCCGGGGGCATGGTCAAGAACCGATTGGTACTTGCGCAAGGCCTGAAGAACCATTTCATCGCCTTCAATGGCATGCAAAAAACGGATGGAAATGCCCAAAAACCGGGTGCAAACATCGTTCATCCGGCGGAAGAGTTGACGGCCTTCTTGGGCGCTGCCCACCATGTTGGGGATCAGGTAAATTTCGTCCAGCGATTGCTCGGTCGACATCACCTTGATCAGGCCATAGGCATCCGCGATGGAGGAAGGTTGGTCGCACACCACCACGAATCTGCGCTGGCATGCGGCCATGAACTCAAGCACGGCCGGTGCGATGCCCGCCGCCACATCCACCACCAAGTAATCTACAGGCTCATCCAAGGCATCAAAAGAACGGACCATGTTGGCAATTTGAATGGCATCCAAAGCCGCTATGTCACGCAACCCGGAAGCTCCGGGCACCAAGCGGACACCCTGGGCTGTGGTGACCATCACCTCTTGCAGGGTTTTCGTGCCATTGAGCACATGGCTGATGTTGTAAGGCGCATGGGCGCCCAAGGCAATTTGTGCATTGGCCATGCCCAAATCGGCATCGAGCAACATCACCTTGTAGCCGCGCATCGCCAAAGCGACCGCCAGATTGATGGACACGGTGGTTTTGCCCGCCCCGCCTTTGCCACTGGCCACGCCAATCACTTGGGGGAAAGTTTTTTTATCCATGGGCGACCTTGGAAGCCGCTTTGGCCGTTACAACACGGAGCTTGACCGCTGGTGCTGGGGTTTGAATGTCAAGCGACTCGGTGGCTGGTTTTTGACTGCGTGTCTTGCGGGCCACCTTGACGGTGGACAATTTGTGGCCCAAGGCCTTGATCTCTGGCAACAGCGATTGCAACGGCACCAAGCCCAGATCGACCAAACGACGGGCGTCAAATGGCACAGCAGGCACATGGATTTGACTGACTTGCGACATGCAAGAAACCGACAAAGATTGGTCACAAAGCCCTTTGATCAAAGGCCAAGGATAGGCGGCTTCATCCAGTTTGGTCAGCATCAAGGAGTTCCAGCGGATGTCGGAATTTTGGAGGATTTTTTGTACACTCGTCACTGTAGCATCAACCGGCAACACCGCATGCAAGCCGATGCCCGCTTGCATCTGAATCAGCTGTTGGGCTTGGTTTGTGAAATCGGTGCCGGGGGTATCGATCCAGATCGTTTTGCCCTGCAAGTCCTCCAACAGGGATTTCAGCATGGCCACATCGGCAGCCCTGTAAGCGGTGGCACCCGCTTGTGAGGCAAGCAGCTGAATTTGTGCCCATGCGCCTGGGCGCTGATCGCCAAAGCTGACCATGACTTGTTTGTCCGCACCATGGGTTTGGGCTGCGGCATAGGCCAAACGGGCCAACATGGATGTTTTGCCTGCGCCAGACGGTCCGCACAAAGCATGCACGCCACTGACAGGTGTTGGGCTGGCGTTGCAGTCGATGGCATCGACCAACAAGCGTGTCACCACTGGCCAGGCCTCATCGAGCGTCTGCAACTCTTGAATGCTGTCGGTCAACAAGCTGCGCAAACCCACGGGCATGCCAACTTCTTGCATGGCCATTGATAACTTCTGAATATCCTGCGACAGGCCCGAATTGTTTTGCCAAGTTTGCATTTGCCGAGCCAGCGCAAACTCCTTTCGCAAGGCCGCCATTTCATCGCGCATCATGGCCACAATTTCATGGCTGCGTTGTGCTTCGTACATCGCCAATTCGGGGGGCTGGGCCAAAGCGGCAGAGGGCTGGGCCAGCGGGCTGGGCAAGGCATCGGCCACTGCAGACTTTGTGGCTTCAGTCGCCCACACGCCTTGCAGTTGTGCTTCCACAGCCGTTGGGATCGAAGCCACTGGCGTGGCAGGGTCTTCAAGCATGGGCCGCTTGGGTACCGCCTGGGCGTTGGCTTGTTGAAAAACATCCAAGAAAGGCGTGGCCGGCTGCGCCTGCGTTGCGCTGGGCATGGACTTGGGCCCCAATTCGGCTTGGAAAAAATGGTCAGCCGCGCTTGTTGTATCTGCGGACGTTGGCGCAGCAGCCACCTCCACCGCCACAATCAATTCGGTCTGCTGGTCTACCCGCTGGCTGGAAATGATCAAGACCTCTGGGCCATAAAGCTGAATCGCCTTTTCATTGGCTGAGCGGCTGTCGCGGGCAAGAATGCGTTTGAGTTCCATGATTTATCAGGCCTTGGTAACAGAAGGGGTATTGCGTGGATCGGCATGGACGGTGTTGATCACCTTGACCGCTTGGTCATCCGGAATTTCACTGTAGGACAGCACGGTCAGGTCGTTGACTCGGTAGCGAACGGCACGCGACATCCAAGGGCGGATGGCCGGTGACACCACCAACACGGCTGGCAGACCCTGTTCCTCTGTGGCACGCGCTGTCTCGCGCAAGGCGCTGAACAGGCTTTCGGCCAAACTGGGCTCGAGCACCATACCGGCAGAATTGGTGTTTTGCTGCAAAACGTTGTGCAGCAGCTGCTCCAATTGCGGGTCCAGCGTCAAAACAGACAGGGTGTCACGGTTCTCGACCAAACTTTGCACGATCATGCGCCCCAATTTGGGACGCACCAATTGGGTCAACTGTTCAGGGTCTTGGGTCCGGCCACAGACCTCGGTCAAGGCTTCAACCACGGTGCGCATGTCACGGATGGGCACCGACTCCAACAACAAGTTTTGCAAAGTCCGGGTGACCACCCCCAAAGACAACTTGCCGGGCACCAGTTCTTCGACCAATTTGGGCGATTTGGCGGCCAATTTATCCAACAATTTTTGTGTTTCGTCGTGGCTGAGCAATTCGCTGGCGCTGTCCCGCAAAACCTTGTTCATGTGGGTGGCAATGGCGGTGCTCGGGTCAACCACGGTGTAGCCCAAAGCCCTGGCCTGGTCACGCCAAGCCGGTTCAATCCAGACCGCTTCCAAACCGAACGCTGGCTCCTTGGTGGGCTGGCCTTCGACCTTGCCATACACTTTGCCGGGGTTGATGGCCAACTCACGGCCGACCTTGACTTCGCCGCGGCCGCGCACCACGCCATTGAGAACAATGTGGTAGGCATCGGGCTCCAGGTTGAGCGCATCGCGGATGCGCACGGGCTGCACCAAAAAGCCCAATTCGGCAGACAATTTTTTGCGCACACCTTTGACCCGGGTCATCAACTGACCGCCCGATTCAACGTTGACCAGGGGAATCAGGCCATAACCGATCTCAAGGCCAATGAGGTCCACTTGCTCCACATCGTCCCAGTCCAATTCTTTGGGGCCTTCGTTGACAGGCAAAGCCGGTGCGGCCGCAATTTGCTCTTGCACCATCTGTTTACGCATGACCATGAAGGCCAAGCCTGCAGTGGCTGCGGCCAAGGTCAAGAACACCAAGTGGGGCATGCCTGGCACCAAGCCCAAAATGGCCAAGATCACCGCCGTGATGAACAAGGCCGGCACATTCGACAATTGGCTGCTGGCCTGCTCGGTCATGGACTCAGAAGTCGTCACCCGGGTCACGATGATGGCCGTGGCCAAGGACAAAAACAAAGAAGGAATCTGTGCCACCAAGCCGTCGCCAATGGTCAGCAGCACATAAATGCGGGTGGCATCGGCCACCGGCAAATTGTGCTGACCGATGCCAATGGCCAAGCCACCCACAATGTTGATGATCAAAATCAACAACCCAGCCAGCGCGTCACCACTGACAAACTTGGAGGCACCGTCCATGGAGCCAAAAAAGTCAGACTCTTGGGCCAATTCTTCGCGGCGTTTTTTGGCTGTTTCTTGGTCGATCACACCCGCGTTCAAATCGGCATCGATCGACATCTGCTTACCGGGCATGGCGTCCAAGGTGAAACGGGCGTTGACTTCTGAGACGCGGCCCGCGCCTTTGGTCACCACGAAGAAGTTCACAATCATCAAAATCACAAAAATAATGAAGCCGACCACGTAATTTCCCGCAATCACGAACTCGCCAAAGGCCGCAATCACCTTGCCCGCCGCTTCAGGGCCCTCGTGCCCATTGACCAACACCACCCGGGTAGAGGCCACGTTCAGGGCCAGACGCAACATGGTGGCAAACAACAGAACCGAAGGGAAAGAGGAAAACTCCAGGGGTTTGCGTGTCCCAATGGCAATCATGATCACCACCAGACCAATCATGATGTTGAAGGTGAACAAAATGTCCAACAACAGCGGTGGCAATGGCACCACCAGCATCGCCATGATCAACAAGACCAGGAAAGGCAGACCCAAGCCCGCCAAATCGAAGCGCGAGAAGTTCTGTCGGATCGCTGACAGGGTCAAGGTGTTCATGTTGAAGCGGTGTTGGCAGAGTGAAAAGGCTTGGGGTGTGAAAGTTTCAACACCATTAAGCAAAGGGCATGCCAGTCAACCTGTCAAAACAACCGAAGCCCGTTCGTTGCCGCCTGAAAGCTGGTGCGTAAATTGCTCAATCAGGTCACAACCCCCAAGAACGGCAAGAAATGTCCGCCATTGGGGGGGTTTTAAACCCGTCAGAAACCCTAAAAGACGCCACGCCATGACCATCACTCTGATCGACAATGCTTCCAAAGCAAACAGCAGCAGCTCAAAAAATGACACTTCAGAATTAAAAAGTGTTAAAAATGATTCCACTGATGGGCTGGAATTTGGCCAAATGATGTCCAACTTGATGGCAAGCAAGTCTTTGGGCTCAGACCCATTCAAACTTCAAACGCCGCAAACCGATACCGA
>CAMCNQ010000198.1 GCA_945875955.1 Limnohabitans sp. Rim8
GTCGTGGGCGCAAGTGTTTGATTCATCAAGTGTTTAAAGCGCAAGCAAGCGGCCAACTGCCGGGTCTAGGTTCAATGGGCGGCTTGACCCAGCAAGGGCTTGATTTCCTCAAGCCAAGATGCTTTGGGTGTTTCCGGGTCGGTTTTGAGTCTGCCCAGAACCCGGCTGCCAGGCTGCCAGGCTGGGCAGCCATCTTGAAAGGTCACTCGCGCTTTGAGGATTGGGGCCAAACGACGCGCAACAGCGCACGCAGCAAACAGCAATGCCCCAGTTGCACACAAAGCTGTGCCCAGCGGCTGCGTTGGTGGCGGTCAAGTCGGAGCCCAGGGTGCCACCGGCACCCCCACGCGCGTGCATCACCATTGTTTGCACCCAGGCATGCGACAACCGCGTTCCTGTGTTAACGGCGCAAGCCCGGCTTAACGGGGTTTGGGCAATTGCCATTTTTTTTGGCGCTCCACACTTTGCAAAAACGTCTCTTGCATCACCCTTGGTGTGCCGCCTACAGGTCGTATGTGGGCGTTGTGCATGAATTGCATAAATGACACAGTGCGCATGCTTTCGTTGATGACGTGATTGAGCTGCAAAACCTCCTCATTCTCGGCCGAAGAAGCGGCTGCAAACACACCGATATAGGCCAAGAGTTCAAGCCCAGGCACAGCAACACCCAACCTGGGCGCACTTTGAAAAGGGGGCAAAGCGGCACGCGCACCGGCCGAGGCGATCAGCCGCAAACGCCCTGTCTGAATCAATTCAAAGGCTGCGGTCCGGGTGATGAACATCACATCGACGTGCCCGCCTCGGAGTGCCTGCAATGCTTGCGCCTCGCCTTTGAATGGAACCACCAACCACTGGTTTGGAAACGCGCTGGCCAACAGCTCACACGCTTGAACAAGTTGGCCAGGGGGGCCTGCGCAACTCCATTGTTGCCCACCCTGGCCAAGCTGATGGAGCAGCGATGACAGATCCGCCACCCGGCCATTGGCCTGGGCCACCATCAGTATTTCGAACTCCCCCACTTGAATCACGGGCTTGAATGCGGTCAACACATCAAATTTAAAAGTCCCTTTGACCTGCCCCGTAGAAAGGTAGGAACTGCCCAAAAGCAGCAGGCGTTCTTCACCGGTATGGCGCAGCACATAGTCGGCAGCAAGCGCACCGTCTGCACCCGGCCGGTTCTCAACAATGTATGTTTGCCCTGTGCCCGCCGATAAAGCCGGGGCCAGCATGCGCGCCACTTGATCGAGCGATCCCCCCGGTGGAAACGGCACAACCAATCTGTTGACACGTTCTGCGTGCGCCGCCGAACATGCCATGCAAAGCCAAAAGAACAAACAACGCCACACTTTGCAAAAGTGAGCATAAAAGGCATTCCAATTTTTCATGCCATAGCGCGAATTTCAGTGACGCTCAATACGGACCATCTGCGCCAAGCGTTGCCGCTGCAACTTGCCAGACAGGTTACGCGGCAAGTCAGGCACCGCGACAAAATACTCGGGCCGCTGGGCCAGAGGCAATGCCTCAGAGCAACTGGCTTTCACAGTGGCCAGGTCGGCACCATTTTTGAGCACCAGCAGCGCCACCAAAACCTCTACTTGTGCGCCACCCATGACAGCCCGGGTCACCGCTGCATCTGCCACACAGGGGTTGCTGCGGATCACCTGCTCAATCTGCTCGGGATCGATTTTGCGTCCACCCAAATTCAGCACGTGGTCGGAACGACCTTCAAGCCTGATTTGTCCATCGCGCGTCATCACGGCCATGTCACCCGGGTAAAACCATTGTGGTGCCTGCGCTGGCAACTGCCCACTGTCGTCAAGATAGCCGCTGAACATGGCCGCAGAGCGAAGCCTCAAATACCCCAGGTCCTCGGGACTCAAAGATTGCCCCATCGCATCGACCACCTGAACTTCCACACCGTCATAGGGGGACAACAAATAATCGTCTGCCGCATCAGGTTGAGCCCCTTGTCGCCAAATCGCCATGGGGCCCATCTCGGTCGATCCGTAAAGCACCAGCACTTGAGCGCCCCAACGTGCCTGAAAAAGACCTCGGACCTGATGCGAAACACGCCCACCACCAATGACCACCCGCGTCAAATGCAGCTCAGGGCATTGCGCGGCAAAGTCCATCAAATACGAGGCCACCTTGCTGGCCGCATCGGCTGACAAGACCAGCACCGAGGCTTGCGCATCGTGCAGCATTTGCAGGAGCTGCGCCGGCAAAATGGACGGTGGTTGAAACACCGCTTGGGCCCCAGCCAACAATGCCCTGCAGGCAGTGGCAAAGGCCCAATACATGCTGTGCTCCAAAAAAAGGAACACACGATCTTCGGCCTGAAACTGCTCGCCCATCTGCAATGAAGCCATGAAGGCCGACTGCGATGTCACCACGCATTTGGGCTCTCCCGTGGTGCCGGAAGACATGGACAACAACCACGGTTGTGACAGGTCGACACTTGAGCCAGAAGCTGGGTGGACAGGGGTGGCCAAACGCTCCGCGCTGGCGGGCGCAAACACCTCGCGTGCCGACACCGCCTGGCAACCTGGGGGTAACTGCAGCGCAGCCACATCTCGCCTGTCATGCACCAACCACAACAAGCCAAGACTTGCAAACGGCCCATTGCCAACCTGCTGCATCCAAGAAGCCTGCACTGCGACACCCACCGCGCCCACCAGTGACAAGCCCAAAAGACAAGTCGCATGAACTGCGGGATTGGCCATGAGCAAACCCACACGCTCTCCCGGGCGCAACCCGCGCGCTTGCATGGCCTGCGCAAACTGCTGGGCTCTGCCAAAAAGCTCTCCACGGCTGAGACGGACCCCCTGGAAAGCGAAGGCTGTACGCGTCGCCTCTAAACACGGCTCACGCAAACACGCTAACACGGTCATGCCGGGCTCCATAGCTGCCAAGCCCAGCAGGGGTTTGACGACCAAACGATCACACCAAGAACAAGAATTTCAGGTTGTCGTTCAGCACAATGGGCAAGCCCAGGTGCGCCATCGGCGCATCAAAGCCCATATCGACAGAACTCAAAGACACCTCATGATCACCTGCCAATCCTTCGACCTCCCAACCTGTCCAAGCATTCGCATTGGTTCGCTTGTCAATGATCAACAAATCATCGTTTCTGAATGCCATCTCGTCCAGCATCAGCGTGCCATGCCAATCCCATTGATTTTCTGGCACTTTCATGTTCGTGGCACCACCATCCAGCGACATCACCGGATCCACAAAGCGAACGGTGTAATGGCCTGCCGCAAAGTCCACCCCACTCAAGGTGTAGGTGTACGCATTGGTGTCAAAATCTGCCGAGAGATTCAGATCGATTGGCTCTTCGCCCTCGTCACGCACGCCGTCCTCGTTGGTGTCAAACCATGCGCCGAATGCGGTTTGGGCGGCATCCAGACGGCCAATCGAGATGTAGTCGGGTTTTGCCTCCCAGCCCAATTTTTGGTTGGTGCCATCGGCGTCTTTGGTCAGTGTCCAACCTTTTTCGTGGTAGACGCCGCTGACCACGGCCGCTTCCAGCCAGTAAGGATGGTCCAGGTAGATCTCAGAGCCATCGAAAGCCTGGCGATAACTTGGATCTGGCCGATAGCTGGCGTTGTTTCCCCCAGCCAACAAATTGTTCAGGGTATTTGTGCTTCGGCTTTGAGAATCGTTGTCAAACAAAATCAACGTATGCGTTGCCACAGAAAGAGTGTTGACGGAACCACCGATGATCTCTGTTTGAGAGTTTGCAAATTCTTCAGTGCTCGTGACTGTGAACACATCGCCCACCAAGGTTCCGTAATAAACCTCGAACTGGCCATTGTCAATTTGATCATCACCTCCAGCCTCATTGCCAAAAGTGCTGGGCACGGTGATTTGCTGCGTGCCATCAAAGCTGCCCAAAAGGGTTGCGCCCTTGATGCGATCGCCTTGGCCAATTTGCCAAGATTTCAACTCCCAACGGGATGGCAACAACTCCCCTTTGGAATTTATTCGATCATCGTCCCAAACAATTCGGCTGAATTCATATCCAAACGAAGCATCGTTGTCGGTGCGATAGCTGCTGCCCGAATCATCCCAATCGTTGTTGTTGTATTCCTCCGGGTTAATCCAGCCGGTCTTGTCTGTGTTGGAATAATCGATGGTCAGATTGGAAGTTTTGGGCTCCCAGGCGGGGTTGATCACCTGCACACCGGGCGCACCCGCCACAAAGTCTGTGACCGCCACGCCGACCTGCACATAAAGAGTGGCCGCTGCCGTGTTGTGGTTGAGCACGTGGTATGGCGCACCGTCCAAAGTGACCGTGGCACCAGCCAATGTCCATGAAGTCGAGGCATTGGTGTCCATGAGTTGAACGGTATCGCCGGCGCCGCCTTTGACCATGAGCTGTTTGCGCCCTGTGGTTTCAAAAGTGTTGGCGCTGGCCATGTCGGTCAGATCACGCAATACCAGTTTGAGGGTGTTTTCACCCTCGGTATTCAGATCAATGACTTCCACGCCGTCGATGCGGCTGCCCCCCATATTCTGAGAAGCCGCCTGGTTCGCAATTCCCGTCAGGTCCAGAGATGCCGATCCTGCCAGTTTGATCGTGTCCACGCCTGCACCGCCCTCAATGCGGGCCAACTTGCTGAGGTTGCCGCCAAGACCCAATGGGTTGGCCAGGGCCTGCAGCATGCCCGCACCAACTGTGAAGACATCGTTGCCCGCACCACCGTAAGCAACACTTGCGGCATCCAGTGTAAATGTGTCGTTACCTGCGCCGCCTGCATATGACTTGGATTGTCCGGCGTCGGCAAAGCTGTCGTTTTGTGCATTGCCCAGCGAATCAAATGCAGACCCTGGCACGGTGGGACTGCCGTGCACCACATACGTGCCACTTAGTGGACCACCGCCTGGTGCTTCAATCACAAAGTCTTTGATGCCATCGCCGTTAAAATCACCCCCGCCCTTGACTTGGTTGCCGTAGCTGAAGGTGCTGGCACCGCCCAGCACATAGCCATCGGATGCGGACATCGCAGGCGATACTGACAGTTGTCCACCTGTGGCACGACCATAAACGACATACGCCTTATTGCTGGCAAAGTCGCCCAACAGCACATCCGCCAGACCATCGCCATTCACGTCGCCAGTGCCAGAAACAGACCAGCCAAAGGCCGAACTTTCACCTGTCAGTTTCAGACCATGTGCAGGTGTCCAATTTTGCAAATTGATGTTGGCTCTGTCTGCACGACCGAAGACCACAAATGCATTACTCGTGCCATTCGCACCGCCGCCGATGATGAAATCGGCATAACCATCACCATTGAAATCACCCAGTGCACTCACGTGGTTCTGAGCCGGTATTTGCTTGCTATCGTAATCCTCTGACCTGCTGGTTGTGAATTCGGAAATTGACAACGATTGATTGCCAAGCGTTGCAGCAGAGATATTGCTGGGGTTGATCTGGCCAAAAATCACACGAGAACCCGTGAACCAGTCAGCTACCACAAAATCAGGCAAACCATCGGCGTTGAAATCACCAACACCATCACCATTCATAGCCCATAGCAGTGACACTGTGTGCCCTGCACTGCCCAAAGTGCCAGTGTTTAGATTGGCAATATCTGTGCGGCCATAAACAATGGCAGATGGGGCAGCAACAGAGGTGGATCGGTTGATGACCAAGAAATCGTCGATGGCGTCACCGTTCATGTCGCCCACAGATTTGCCCTGCCAGCTGTCATGATAAGAGTTGGGGCCATCGACCCTAATTGCTGGGCTCGTGGCATTGACGTTCAGTACCAATTGACCATCTTTAGGGTCACGAACATCCTGCACGATGAAATCATCAACACCATCATTGTTCACATCACCCAAAAACGCAGGGGCGTAATCCAAGATTGCGTTGACCGTCGTCACGACTTTGCCGTTCAGGCCCAGAGTGCTGTCGCTTGTGGGGTTGACGGCTGTCGACAAGCCCTCAGGGCGGCCCCAGACTACATAAGTCTTGGACCAGTCAGAGATAACAATGTCAGAGTACCCGT
>CAMCNQ010000199.1 GCA_945875955.1 Limnohabitans sp. Rim8
AGGTGGTGCAAATAAGCCCAAATCAAGGCCAAAGCCACCAGTTTCACAAACCAACCCGGCACAAAGCCCAGGCCAATGTTGAAAGCTGCTGCCAATTTGGCAAAAGAAATCTCGGAAGTGATGGAGTTGTCAAACAGCCAAATGATGAAGGGCATCAACAAAAACATCAACAAACCACTGATGCGGTGGAGGATAGAGACGATGCCGGCCACCGGCAGGCGGTAGGTCGGGAGGTCTTTGAGGGCGTTGATGTTGCGGAATTCAGGCCGCTTGCGAGCGAGTTCAGTCATGGGGTTGCTTTCTGGAGTGACGCGTTCGAGATCTGGATGACAAACCGATGGATTCGTTGGTTTTGATGGATTCTATTGCAACGCAGCAAACTGACATGGGCATTGCACATGGGCTGCGATGGGGCATTTTTCAATGGATTTGCGCATATCAGTTCAAAGCGTTGTGGTAGTGGTGGCGCTCAGTTCGGTAAAGGCCTCGGCGCAACTCCATGGGGGTGTCGTTGTAGGTGTAGGCAATGCGCTCAACGCTGAGCAAGGGCGTGTCTGCGGGCACTTTCAGCCACTGGCTTTGGGCTTGGTCGGGCACGACAGCGCGGATTTTTTCTTCAGCGCGAACCATGCGCACGCCAAATTCTTTTTCAAACATGGCGTACATGGGGCCGTGGTAGCCGGTCAGTCTCTCAGCGGTCAAGCCTTTGAAGGGCGCGCCAGGCAACCACAGGTCTTCCAAAATCGTTGGGGTATCGGCAAAAGAAAGCACGCGCCGAACTTGCAAAACCGCATCGCCTGATCGCAAATCCAGCGCGCGTGCGATCTCGGCGCTGGCACGCAGGCGTTTGCAGTCGACAATTTTTCGTTGGGTCGGGCCTTCTGCATGGAGGTCGCCGTTGTCGGGCACCAATTTCAAAAACCGATACTGCACGTGTCGCTCTTCGTGGGTCGCGACAAAAGTGCCTTTGCCTTGTCGGCGGACCAGCAAATGGTCGGCAGCAAGTTCGTCAATGGCTTTGCGGACCGTGCCTTGGCTGACCCGAAAGCGCGCGGCCAAATCCATCTCGCTGGGGATGGATTCGCCGGGTTTCCATTCAGCCGATTGCAGGCTTTGCAAGATCAAGCCCTTGATCTGTTGGTACAGCGGGCTGAAAGCGGGGGTGGACACCGCGCCATCGGATGCTGAAAAGCTGCTGTCGGCCATTGTGAAAGTGGGGTTCATGGGCTGGGTTCAAGCTGCAGAAAGGTTGCCTGTCAGCAGCGACATCATATCTTATATAAGACATAAGACAAATTGACGAATAAGGGTTTTCGCGGGTACACTCCCAAGCAGTTTGCTTGCGGCCATCTCCACACAATGGGGGGTGGATGCGCCAGTCCGGTCAGCCGGACAGCCCTGCTGACCCGCTCGTCGGCCAAGGACTGCGACCCTTATTTTTTAACATTTTTGGAGTTTTTCCCATGAGCAAAAAGCCCGTCCGCGTTGCCGTTACAGGAGCCGCAGGTCAAATTGGTTACGCACTGTTGTTCCGCATCGCCTCGGGCGAAATGCTGGGCAAAGACCAGCCCGTCATCTTGCAACTGCTGGAAGTGCCGGTTGAAGGCCCACAAAAAGCGCTCAAGGGCGTGATGATGGAACTCGACGACTGCGCTTTCCCCCTGCTGGTGGGCATGGAAGCGCATGGCGACCCCATGACCGCCTTCAAAGACGTGGACTACGCTTTGCTGGTTGGTTCACGCCCACGCGGCCCCGGCATGGAGCGCGCCGAGTTGCTGGCCATCAACGGTGCCATCTTCACCGCACAGGGCAAGGCCCTGAACGCGGTGGCTTCACGTGACGTGAAAGTGCTGGTGGTGGGCAACCCTGCCAATACCAACGCTTACATCGCCATGAAGTCCGCGCCCGATTTGAAGCCTGGCAACTTCACCGCCATGCTGCGTTTGGACCACAACCGCGCTGCATCGCAAATTGCCGCCAAGACCGGCAAAGCCGTGGCCGACATCGAAAAACTCTGCGTGTGGGGCAACCATTCGCCCACCATGTACGCCGATTACCGCTTTGCCACGATCCAGGGCGAGTCGGTCAAGACCATGATCAACGACCAGGAGTGGAACGCCAATGTGTTTTTGCCCACGGTGGGCAAACGCGGCGCGGCCATCATCGAAGCACGTGGTTTGTCTTCAGCCGCATCGGCGGCCAATGCGGCCATCGACCACATGCGCGACTGGGCCTTAGGCACGAACGGCAAATGGGTCACCATGGGCATCCCCTCACAGGGCTGGTACGGCATTCCCAAAGACGTGATGTTTGGTTTCCCCGTCACTTGCGAAAACGGCGAATACAAAGTGGTGGAAGGTCTGGAGATCGACGCGTTCAGCCAGGCCTGCATCGACAAGACATTGAAAGAGCTGACCGACGAGCAAGCAGGCGTGGCCCACTTGGTCTGATTCGATTCAGGTAAAAGCCAAGTGAGCCACCCTCGCGACGTTCTGTTGGGCGCACAAGCTGGCAGCGTTTCGCTGCCGGTGTGTGACCATTACAGCGGCGTCGAAGCGCGGATGCGCAAAAGCCTGCAGTTGCAGGCCGAGATGACGCAAGAGTTTGGCACCTGTGTCTTTGACGTCACCTTGGACTGCGAAGATGGCGCGCCTGTGGGGGGAGAAGCCGAGCATGCGGCGCTGGTCACCGAATTGGCGCTGGCTGCAAGCCAGGCCAACCCAGCCGCCCGAATTGCGGTGCGGGTGCACCCCGTGGACCACCCCAGCTTTGAAGCCGACATGGCCCAGATCGCGGGCCGCGCCGGACACATCCTTGCCCACATCATGCTGCCCAAGGTCGAGAGCGTGGCCGATGTGGACCGCGCCCAAGCCGCCCTGATCGCCGCTGGTGCCACTGACTTGGCGCTGCATGTGCTGATCGAGTCGCCAGCCGCCGTGCACCGGGCTTTTGAGATCGCAGCCCACCCCCGTGTGCAGTCGCTCAGTTTTGGCTTGATGGATTTTGTGTCGGCGCACGCAGGAGCAATTCCTGCGGATGGCATGGGCATCCAGGGGCAATTCACCCACCCCTTGGTGTTGCGGGCCAAGCTTGAGATTGCCAGTGCCTGCCACGCCCACGGCAAAGTGCCCTCGCACTGCGTGGTCACCGAATTCAAGAACACCGATGCCATCCGCATGGCCGCCCAAAAAGCCAACCGTGAGCTGGGCTATACCCGCATGTGGAGCATTCACCCGGACCAAATCCGCCCGATTTTGGAGGCCATGGCCCCCAGCGAATCACAAATTGAGCAGGCCAGCCAGATCATCTTGGCCGCACAGGCAGCCGATTGGGCACCCATCAACCATGCTGGCCAATTGCATGACCGGGCCAGTTATCGTTTTTTTTGGCAATTGATAGAGCGCGCCCACCAAACGGGCCGCCATTTGCCCGCCGAATTGCAGGTGCTGTGTGCCCCCCATATGGCAGTGGAGGCTAGCCCTTCATGATCTGCAGCCAGCGCCAGACTCTGTTCATGCCCAAGCTGCGTCTGCTGATGCTCAGTGCTTTGCTCGTTGTGCCTGCATGGTCACAAAGCCAGCCGCCTGCCGCAGCCAAAGGCCCCATTCATTCAGCCAAAAAGTCCCCCGCACGTGCTGCGGTCGATCTGACCGCACGCCTGCAAGCCCAAGCCATTGCCGATGCTGCCGCTGCCGCTGCCGCCAGCGCTGTCAATGCAGAAAGTGGGGCCAAGCCGCCTGACACCCCTGCGGCCCTGGAGGCCGTGGCCACCGATGCATTGGCCAAAGAAGCCGCGTTCAAAGACACAACGTTCAAAGAGGCGATATTTATAGACACCTCGGTCAAAGAGGTGATATTCAAAGACACCTCGGTCAAAGAGGTGTTCGTGCGGGCCACGCCAGCTGTGTTGGCCGCGCCGCAAACCGCTGCGCTGCTGACACCTGCAACGCAGATGGCCAAGCCCGACTCGGCAAGCCTGAGCCCAGAGATGGCCATTGCCCAGCAGATCCATCAAGGGTTGTTGCCTTGTGAGTTGGGCGCCAGCGTGCGGGTGGAGGCCGATGCCGCTTTGCCGGGCCATTTCAATGTACAGGGCAAAGGCTTTCGTTACCGCATGTACCCCGTGCCAACCAGCACGGGCGCACTGCGCCTAGAGGACAAAAAGGCCGGTGCCGTGTGGTTGCAGCTGGCCAACAAGTCCATGCTGATGGACCAGAAAAAAGGCCGTCGCATGGTCGATGAATGCGCCCACCCCACGCAAGTGGCTTATGACCAAGCCACAAAAACCAAGCCACCGCCGGACCTGTTTGTCACCACAGGCATGGGCCGAGCCCCCCATTAACTTGACTGACTGGAGAAAAAACCATGTTGAAAGCCTACCGTGAACATGCTGCAGAACGCGCAGCCCTTGGCATTCCCCCGCTGCCATTGGACGCCAAACAAGTGGCCGATTTGATCGAGTTGATCAAAAATCCACCTGCAGGCGAAGACGCATTTTTGTTGGACTTGCTGACCCACCGCGTGCCCCCAGGCGTGGACGACGCGGCCAAAGTGAAAGCCTCTTTCTTGGCCGCTGTGGCCCATGGCGAGTTGCAGGTGGCGTTGATCTCCAAATCCAAGGCCACGCAATTGCTGGGCACCATGGTGGGCGGCTACAACGTGCACCCCTTGATCGAGTTGCTCGACGACGCTGAAGTGGCCACGGTGGCTGCTGAAGCATTGAAAAAGACATTGTTGATGTTCGACTTCTTCAACGATGTCGCCGAAAAAGCCAAGGCGGGCAACGCCACGGCCAAAGACGTCATGCGCAGCTGGGCCGAAGGCGAGTGGTTCACCGCTCGCCCTGAAGTTGAGAAAAAAATCACCGTGACCGTGTTCAAGGTACCCGGCGAGACCAACACCGACGATTTGTCGCCTGCCCCTGACGCCTGGAGCCGCCCAGACATTCCCTTGCACTATTTGGCGATGCTGAAAAACACCCGCGAAGGCGCGGCCTTCAAGCCTGAAGAAGACGGCAAACGCGGCCCCATGCAGTTCGTGGACGACTTGAAGAAAAAAGGCCACTTGGTGGCTTATGTGGGCGACGTGGTGGGCACCGGCTCCAGCCGCAAATCGGCCACCAACAGCGTGATCTGGGCCACCGGCCAAGACATTCCCTTTGTGCCCAACAAGCGTTTTGGCGGCGTGACTTTGGGTGGCAAAATCGCCCCCATTTTCTTCAACACCCAAGAAGACTCGGGCGCATTGCCCATTGAAGTGGACGTGAGCCAGCTGGAAATGGGCGACGTGATCGACATCCTGCCCTACGACGGCAAGATCGTGAAAAACGGTCAGACCGTCACCGAGTTCAAACTCAAAAGCGATGTTTTGTTTGACGAGGTCCGCGCCGGTGGCCGCATCAACTTGATCATTGGCCGCAGCCTGACGGCCAAAGCGCGTGAGTTCTTGGGCTTGCCCGCTTCAACGCTGTTCCGTTTGCCCACAGCCCCCATCGTCACCCAGGCCGGCTTCACGCTGGCGCAAAAAATGGTTGGCCGTGCCGTGGGTCTGCCCGAAGGCCAAGGCGTGCGCCCCGGCACTTACTGCGAACCCAAGATGACCACCGTGGGCTCGCAAGACACCACCGGCCCCATGACGCGCGACGAGTTGAAAGACTTGGCTTGCCTGGGCTTTTCTTCGGACATGGTCATGCAGTCTTTCTGCCACACCGCCGCTTACCCCAAGTCGGTGGACGTCAAAACCCACCGCGAACTGCCTGCCTTCATCAGCAACCGCGGCGGTGTGTCGCTGCGCCCCGGTGACGGCGTGATCCACAGCTGGCTCAACCGTTTGCTCTTGCCCGACACCGTCGGCACCGGCGGCGACTCGCACACGCGTTTCCCGATTGGCATTTCTTTCCCCGCTGGCTCTGGCCTGGTGGCGTTTGGCGCGGCCACAGGCGTGATGCCTTTGGACATGCCCGAGTCGGTGTTGGTTCGCTTCAAAGGCGAGATGCAGCCCGGCGTG
>CAMCNQ010000200.1 GCA_945875955.1 Limnohabitans sp. Rim8
TCGGTCCCAAAGAAGGCGCGACCATGCTGTGCGGCGGACTGCATCAACCCGGCTACGCCGCCGACCTGCCCGCGCATGTCAAAAACGGCAACTTTGTTTGGCCCACCGTGTTCGCCGATGTCGACAACCGCATGCGCATCGCCCAAGAAGAAATTTTTGGTCCCGTGGCCTGCCTGATTCCTTTCAAGGACGAGGCCGATGCGATTGAAAAAGCCAACGACATCGACTACGGCCTGTCCAGTTATGTGTGGACAGAGAACCTGGGCAAAGCCCACCGCGTGGCCGCAGCCGTAGAGGCGGGCATGTGTTTTGTCAACAGCCAAAATGTGCGCGACCTGCGCCAACCCTTTGGGGGCACCAAGGCCAGCGGCACCGGGCGCGAAGGCGGCACCTGGAGTTACGAGGTGTTTTGCGAACCGAAAAATATCGCCGTGTCCATGGGCAGTCACCACATTCCGCATTGGGGTGTATGACAAATTTTAATCATCTGTCATACTTGATGTCATACATTCATTTCGAATGCGTATGACAAGGAGCCCACCATGTTGTCTGTCCGCTTGCCCGAAACCGTTGAACGCGAATTGAACCAGTATTGCGCCGCGCGCAAGCTGAGCAAATCGCATGTCGTGCAAGAAGCCTTGGCCGAGTACCTGGTGGCGGTCAAAGCTTCGTCGCCAGACAAGCCAGCGCCCGAGCCTGACCTGTCTTTTTTGGCCCCCGACGACCCGATCCGCCAGTTCATTGGCATTGCCAAGGATGGCATGAGCACTGACGAACTCATGCGCATGACCCGAGGTGACGATTGGAACCAGCCATGATTCTGGTGGACACCAATGTGTTTGTGGATGTCATCCACACCGACCCGATTTGGCTGGAATGGTCGCTGCGGGAATTGAGCAAAGCCAAAACCCAAAACATTGCGACCAACTTCGTGGTCTACGCCGAGTTGCACACGCACGACACGGCTGGCCCGCACGTCGATGCATTTTTGGACAAGCTGGGGGTGCAAGTGCTCGACTTGTCTCGGCCAGTTGCTCAACTGGCTGCCCTTGCGTTCAGGGCCTACCGTCAACGAGGTGGCACCAAAACCGGTGTGCTGCCCGACTTTTTCATTGGCGCGCACGCGCAGGCCGACGGCCACAAACTGCTCACCCGCGACGCGGGGCGCTACAAGACCTACTTTCCGAAGATCAAATTGATCTGTCCGTGAAAAAGCACAAGCATTCACCTATCAGGACTTGAAGACATGGGACAACTCGCTCTCGCTGCCAAAATCACCCACGTGCCCAGCATGTACCTGAGTGAAATTCCGGGTCCGCGTTTTGGCACACGCCAAAACGCCATCGACGGTCACCAAGAAATCAGCCGCCGCTGCCGCGCGCTGGGGGTAGACACCTTGGTGGTGTTCGACACGCACTGGCTGGTCAATGCCAATTACCACATCAACTGCGCACCCCACTTCAAGGGCGACTACACCAGCAACGAGTTGCCGCACTTCATCAAGCACATGGCTTTCGAGTCGCCGGGCAACCCGGCGCTGGGCCATTTGCTGGCCCAAGTGGCCAACGACCATGGCGTGGAAACACTGGCGCACGACAACACCACGCTCAACCCCGAGTACGGCACCTTGGTGCCATTGCGCTACATGAACGCCGACCTGCATTTCAAAGTGGTGTCGGTCTCGGCCCTGTGCATGGCCCACTACCTGAACGACAGCGCCCGGTTGGGCTGGGCCATGCGCGAGGCCGTCGAAAAACATTACGACGGGAAAGTGGCGTTTTTGGCCAGCGGCAGTTTGAGCCACCGCTTTGCGCAAAACGGTTTGGCGCCCGAGTTTGCGCACAAAATCTGGAGCCCCTTTTTGGAGCACCTGGACAGGCAGGTGCTGCAGATGTGGGAAAAACGCGAATGGAAAGATTTTTGCACCATGCTGCCCGAGTACGCCAGCAAAGGCCATGGCGAAGGCTTCATGCACGACACCGCCATGCTGATGGGGGCGCTGGGATGGTCGGCTTATGACGGCGCGGCAGAGATCGTGACCCCGTATTTTGGTGCCAGCGGCACCGGCCAGCTCAATGCGATTTTTGACATCACGCCCCAAGATGGACGGCAGATTCCTGCTGCCGTGGCCAGCCACGCCGAGGGCTATACCGCCATTGGCACCCGCCTTTGAAGGAGGCCAGCACAATGCCCCATCTTGTGATCCTCTACACCGGTCAGTTGGACGCTGAAGTCAACATGACCACCTTGTGCAGGCAACGGGCCGACGCCATGCTCACCATCACCGACGAGCAGGGCAAGCAGGTTTTCCCCACCGGTGGCGCACGCGTGCTGGCCTACCCCGCGCCGCATCACGCTGTGGCCGATGGCGGCGCGGCTGGCCTGGCGGCAGGCGGCACGGGGGACTATGCCTTTGTCTACCTGAATGTGCGCATGGGCCGTGGCCGCACCGAGGCGACCCAGCAGCGCGCCGGGCAGACCCTGAGCGCTGTGGCGCAAGCCTTTTTTGCACCCGTCATGGCGCGGCGCCACATCGGCATCACCCTGCAAATTGACGAAGGTACCGAAGTGTTTGACGCCAAGCACAGCAACTTGCACCCCCTCTTCAACAAGGTCTGACATGTACTGGAGCCGAACCTCTTTAAATGCAGGAGCCAGCCTGTTGGCGATCTCTCGCAGTTTCACAAACAACCGCCAGCAGGCCAGTCTTCCACAAGCCGCAAAGGAAAAGACATGTTCGACGACACTTTGATTCAACAACTCGCCGCCGAACTGCATCAGGCCGAAAAAACGCGCACACAGATTGGGCATTTTTCCAAACGCTTTGCCGGCATGAGCGTCGAAGACGGCTACCGCATCAACCGCGCCTGGATGGCCATCAAACTGGCCGAAGGCCGCACGGTGATTGGCCACAAAATTGGCCTGACCAGCCGGGCCATGCAGGTCTCCAGCCAAATCGACGAACCCGATTACGGCACCTTGCTGGACGACATGCGCTACGACTGCATCCCGGGGCAGGTGCTGGACATTCCGTTTGCAAACTTCATCGCGCCTAGGGTGGAGGTGGAGCTGGCGTTCATTTTGAAAAAGGACTTGCGCGGACCGAATGTGACGCTCGAGCAGGTGCTGCACGCCACCGACTGCGTGACCCCCGCCGTCGAGATCATCGACGCCCGCATTGAGCAGTTTGACCGCCACACCCGAGCCATGCGCAAGGTCTACGACACCATCAGTGACAACGCGGCCAATGCCGGTATTGTGTTGGGCGCCAAGCGGGCAGATCCCCTGACCACCGACCTGCCTTGGTGCGGTGCCATCTTGCGCCAAAACGGGGTGGTGGAAGAAACCGGTTTGGCCGCTGGCGTGCAAGGCCACCCTGCGGTGGGCATCGCCTGGTTGGCCAACAAACTCGCGCCCTGGGGTGAGCACCTGCAAGCGGGCGAAATTGTGCTGGCGGGCTCCTTCACCAAACCCGCACCTGCCAAAGTGGGTGATGTGTTCGATGTCGACTATGGGCCTTTGGGCCAACTGGTGTTTCGCTTTGTTTGACAGGACAACATCTTCTTGCCACGGGCAATGCCAAAGCAGGCGCACCGTTGCAGATTTGGGTGCAAGGTGCTAGCCATGCATTCACCCCAGCCAAGCCGCCGTTCCATGAAAAAAGAGGCCCTACCATGCACACCCCTGTGAACCCATTCAAGCAAGCGCTCAAAGACAAACGCCCCCAAATCGGCTTGTGGATGGGCTTGGCCAACGCCTACACCGCTGAAATTTGCGCCCTGGCCGGTTTTGATTGGCTGGTCATTGACGGCGAACACGCGCCCAATGACCTGCGCAGCATTCAGGCCCAGTTGCAAACCCTGGCCGCCTATCCGGCCAGCCAAGCCGTGGCGCGTGTGCCCGTGGGCGAAACCGCCATCATCAAGCAATACCTTGACCTGGGCGCACAAAACATCTTGGTGCCCATGGTCGACAGCGCCGAGCAAGCGGCGCAACTGGTGCAAGCCATGCATTACCCCCAAGACGATGGCCAAGGCGGCGTGCGCGGCATGGCCGGTGCCCGTGCTTCGCGTTGGGGCCATTACCCCGACTATTTCAAACGTGCCAACCAAGAGGTCTGCCTCCTCGTTCAGGTGGAGTCGCGCGAAGGCCTGAACAAGCTCGATGCGATTGCCGCCACACCCGGTGTGGATGGCGTGTTCATCGGCCCGGCGGACCTGTCCGCGTCCATGGGCCATGTGGGCAACGCCGCCCACCCCGAGGTGCAAGAAGCGATTGAAAGCGCCTTGGCCTGCATCCTCCGTGCGGGCAAAGCGCCGGGCATTTTGACGCCAGACCGGGCACTCGCCCAGCACTACTTGTCTTTGGGCGCTTTGTTTGTCGCGGTGGGCTTGGACACCCAAATCCTGATGCGCCAAACCACCGACCTGGCCGCGCATTTCAAAGCTTCTCTGCCCGCCCTGGCCGCCACCCAAGGCACCACCTATTGATGCACACCCAAGCGCCTGTGCCAGCCAAGCGCAGGGGCTATGCGAAGCCAACACAACGCAACCACGACCCCAGGAGATTTCGATGTTCCCAACCCCCCAACCGCTGGTGGCGTCGCTGCAAGCGCGCGTGCATCCCGACGAATGGCAAGCCCGGCTGCAACTGGCCGCCTGTTACCGCGTGTTTGCCATGCTCGGCTGGACCGAGATGATTTACAACCACATCACCGTGCGCCTGCCTGACAGCGCCAGTGGCGGCGACAAGCAATTTCTCATCAACCCCTTTGGCCTGCATTACAGCGAGGTCACGGCCAGCAACCTGGTCAAAATCAATCTCCAAGGCCAGGTGTTGGATGGCTCGCCCTACAAAGTCAATCCTGCGGGTTTTGTGGTGCATGCCACCTTGCATGAGGGCCTGCCGGGCGCGCACTGCGTGATGCACATGCACACCACGGCAGGCGTGGCGGTGGCCAGCTTGAAAGACGGTCTTTCGCAAAGCAACTTTTACTCGGCGCAGCTGCACGGCATGCTGGCTTACCACGACTTTGAAGGCATCACCATTCACCCCGATGAGGGGCCGCGCGTGTTGCACAGCATCGGCAACAAACCGGCCTTGATCTTGCGCAACCACGGTTTGTTGACCTGGGGCCAGACCCTGCCCCAAACCTTCGCCATTTTGTGGACCTTGCAACGGGCTTGTGAAATCCAATTGGCCACGCAAAGCATGGGCGAGCCCATTGCGGTGCCAGAACACATTGCCGCCAAATGCACGCGCGATGCCTTGCAGTTCAACCCCAACCACGGCGCCGGTGCGGACGTGTTTGAAGCCTTGGTGAGACAAATGGACCGCATTGACACCGGGTGGCGCGCATGACCGCGATGGACTTGAACAAAGTGGCCATCGTGGGGGCCGGGGCCATTGGGGGCTGGATCGGCGTGCACCTGGCCCGAGCGGGGGCGCAAACGCGGGTTCTGGCGCGCGGCGCCACCTTGCAAGTCTTGCAAAAACAAGGCCTGCAATTGCACCAAAACGGGCAGCGGCTCACGGCCGCTGTTGAGGCCTCTGACGATGCCCATGCCTTGGGCGTGCAAGACCTGGTGGTGATTTCCGTGAAAGCACCTTCGCTGGCCGAGGTGGCCGCCCTGGTGGGGCCCTTGATCGGCCCCAACACCCTGGTGCTCACGGCCATGAACGGGGTGCCTTGGTGGTTTTTACACGGCTTTGGCGCGCAGTTGGCGGGCCAGTCGCTGTTGGCTGTTGACCCGACAGGGGCGATTGCCAAAGCCTTGCCTGCGGCCCACATTTTGGGATGTGTGGTGCATGCCAGCTGCTCGGTCGATGCGCCTGGGGTCATTCGTCACCATTTTGGCGACGGCCTGATCGTGGGTGAGCCCTCTGGGCAAACCACGCCACGGGTGCAAGCCCTGCATGCACTGCTGCAAAAAGCCGGCTTCAATGCCAGCGTTTCCAACGCCATTCAGAAAGACATTTGGTACAAGCTGTGGGGCAA
>CAMCNQ010000201.1 GCA_945875955.1 Limnohabitans sp. Rim8
GAAGTTTTCAATGTGGCCGGATTGGCAAACAACCACGCAGGCGATTTTGGAAGAGCGGATTTGCTTGAAACCATCTCCGTCCTGAAAAAATCAGGTTCCACGCCCTTTGGTGGCGGCAGCAACCCCACCGAGGCCCATCAAGCGGCCACGTTCAAGGTACAAGGCGTCAAGATCGCGCTGCTGGGCTATCTTGACTTCTTTCCGAGGTGGTTTACAGCAGCCCCTGGAATGCCGGGTGTGGCTTGGCTTGATCCAGACCAAGTGGCCTTGGACATCAAGCAAGCCAAAGCAGATGGGGCTGACGTGGTGATTGTTGTGCCACATTGGGGCATTGAACACGAACCCTTGGCCAGTGACCGCCAGCGCAAACTGGCCAAAGCCATGGTTGACGCAGGCGCTGACGCCATCGTGGGCGGACACCCCCATGTGGTTCAGGACAGCGAAATTTACAAGGACAAGCCCATTTTTTATTCTTTGGGCAATTTCGTCTTTGATGGTTTTGAAGACGATGACAACCTCACAGGATGGATACTGTCTGTCCATTTGGACAAGTCAGGTGTTCGCTCTTTGGAAACGCAGGTCGTGCGCCTGGACATGAATGGCAGCCCAGTCCCCCAACCTGGCCTGTCCGGCCCGTGCTGGGAAAGGGGTCAGAAAATTTTGTCTTTATGCTCGAAAGTCAAGACCACTGGGGTCCACGCAACGACAATCAATGTGCATGAACCCACTCAACCCCAAAAAACTGCTGCTGACCAAATGGACCGCGGTCAAGCCGGTGGCCAAACAAAAGCACTTCTTGGTCGTTCGGGTGATTCAGCCGAACTTGCCCACCGACCCCATTGAATGGGTTGAGATTGAAGCGGCTTATTCCAAGGCCACGCAGACCATTGCCTGGCGCGACCTGCGCGACGATGGCGTTTGGCTTCAGGGCTGGGTTTGAGCGCTTGGCAACCCAATCGCCCTGAAAGTCCACCCCGATTAAAGAATGTGCGCAAACAGACGATACTTTGGCATGATTTCCAGTTTTGGAACCCCAAGTCAGCCCATGAAAAAATTGCAGCTCCCTCTCCTCATTGCCTTGGCAGCCATGCAGTGGCTTCCGTGGGCTGCACATTCGCAAACCAAGCCCAACAGCTCCGGTTGCCTGGTCGCTGATTTCAGAACCATGGCTTTGTTGACCCACGATGTGACCGAGCGCCTGGCCAAATTGAAACAATGGCTCGAAGCACATGGCAGCAAATGCACCAACACCCAATTGGCCATCATCGCCTCGAACCGCCCCAATTGGCTGGGCACGGCCGACACCATACAGATGGCCGGTCAAATTGATGGATTGATCGAAGCCAAAATCGCCGATGACCCGGAGATGATGGCCAAAATGTACACCTCCAAAGGGGTCAAACCACCTGCCCCTTCTGTCGAGGTCACCACCACACCCCCAGCGCCAGAACCGGTTGTTCAGCCCGGCGCGCAGATGCCCGGTATGGCCATTGGGGGAAGTTTTATGCAGGGCAGCCCCTTGCAACCGCCCTTGCCTGGGCCCAACGACGCTGCCAAGCAGCGTGAAGTTCCCGACGCTTTTTTTGGCCGCAGACAAAAGGTGGAGGTCGGTGAGTATTTTGAAGAAAACAGGGGCAATGGCGAATGTCCCGATGGGCTTGTCAAGCAAGTCGACAAGTGCGTCTCCCGGATCAAAGAAAGAGACTGGAAACTGCGCCAGCCCTTGCCCCCATCGGCCAGGCTGGAGGATTTGCCCTTGGACTTGCTGGTCAAACTGGGGCCTGCGCCCGTAGGCCATCAATACAAAAAATTAGAGGCCGACATTTTGTTGTTGAAACTGCCGCAAAACATCGTCACGGATGCGGTGTTGGACCTTGGGGGCCTCAAGGCCGTGGAGGCCAAAAACGGCTCGGCTCAAAAACGCGCTGGCAAGTGATGCACGCCGGTTTTTGGCGCGCTCAAAAAAGGCAGCTGCGTTTTCCAAGCCTGCTCTGTCCTTGAACCTGAACCTGAACCTGGCAGTTTGCCCGACTAAGCCAAGTCTGTTTGGGTGCTTTTTAAAAGCGCGTGCTCAACCCCATTGAGCTTGGGGGGCAACTGGTTTTTGGCCTGCAGGTAATGGTGGGTGTACACCGCCAAATACGCCTGCAAGGTCTGCGCAGCGCCCGGCTCTGCGGCCAGCTCAAGGCACAAAGCAGCCACCTCGCTGGTGCAAAAATGGTCGTCCCTTCGGGAGCGGCGCAGCAGGTAGCGCGAGATTTGGTCGGGCTTTAAGCTGAGCACGGGCAAGGCATTGAGGTACGGGCTTTTGCTAAACATTTTGCGGGCTTCGGGCCAGGTGCCATCGAGCAAGATGAATAAGGGCCTTTGGCCTTTGCGGGCCGCTTGGACCTGATCCACCACCCGCTCAGGGCTGACAAACTCGCCTGGAAAAACCACATACGCCTGCCATTGCGGGTCGGCCAACAGCGCCAGCAAGCCAGGGTCCACCCCGGTCCGGCTCCAGCCAAAGGCATAGGTGTCTTGCACCACATCGGCAATCAGCCAGCCGGTGTTGCTGGGCTTTAAGGGCTCAATGTCGGCCATGAGCAAACACATGCCCACCTGCGTGATCACCTGGGGTCGCCATGCACACAGGCAATGGCTGGGCACCAGACGGCAGCCCGCGCAGCGTTCACCTTTGATGCCGCCACGCGCCAAAAAAGGTTTGGCGCTGCGGGCCAGGCGTTGCGTGCGCAAACGCGAAACAGCGTGTGGCTCAGCGGGCTTGTCTTGGGCGTGCGGCATGGGCCAGCTGTGGGTTTTAGGCGGCCGACATGCGCAGCCGACGGGCGGCATCTTCGGCGCGGGCGTCGTCAATTTCGCGCAGCACCGCGCGCATGTCCACATCGGCATGCACCCGGTCAAACTGGCCGGTCAAAGGGGTCTCGTTGCTGAGCAGGCCGCGTTGATACAGCTGCCAAATTTCTGGGCCGTAGTCGGTTTTCAAGAGGGTTGGGGCAAATTGGCCAAAGAAGTCGCGCAGGTTGCCCACGTCGCGCATGAGCATGCGCTGGGCGTGGTTATTGCCCGCCGCATCAACGGCCTGCGGCAAGTCGATGATGACCGGCTCATCGCGGCCCGCTTCACCCGACTCACCGGGAATATGGGCCAACAAAATGTTGAACTCCGACAAATCGCCGTGCACCACACCGGCGCACAGCATTCGCACCACCTCGCCCATCAAGGTGGCATGGTGTTGCAAGGCCTGTGCTGCGGTGAAGGCCACATCATTGAGCCGTGGCGCGGCATCGCCGTGGGCGTCGGTGACCAACTCCATCAACAGCACACCATCGAGAAAGTTGTAGGGCTTGGGCACCCGCACACCGGCTGCGGCCAGGCGGTACAGCGCATCCACCTCGGCACTTTGCCAGGCGGCCTCTTGCTCTTGACGCCCAAACTTGCTGCCTTTGCCATGGCGCGGGCCGAGCGCGAGTTTTTGACTTTGCGGTTTTCGGTGTAATCCACCGCTTGCCTGAAACTGCGGTGGGTGGCCTCTTTGTAAATCTTGGCGCAGCGCGTGTCATCGCCGCAACGCACCACATACACCATGGCTTCTTTGCCACTCATGAGCTGACGCACCACGGTGTCGATCAGGCCTTCGTCAACCAGGTTTTGCAGGCGCGGCGGTGTTTTCATCCAGGACGATGCAAAACACAGATTTTGTGGCCGTCCGGGTCGCGCAAATAGGCCAGGTAAAGCTTGCCGGCCGGGCCTTCACGAAAACCGGGCGGGTCTTCGCAGGTGGTGCCGCCATGGGCCAAGCCGGCGGCGTGAAAAGCATCGCAATGCTCAGAGGAACTGGCCTTGAAGCCAATCGTGCCGCCATTGCCCACCGTGGCGGGCTCGCCGTTGATCGGGGTGGTGATGCCAAAGCTGCCTGTGGGGCTGCGGTAAAAATAGCGGTTGTTGTTGCCCACGCCTGGGGCAATGCCCAGCGTGCCCAAAACGGCGTTGTAGAAATTTTTGGAAATTTCGAGGTCTTTCACCCCGACCATCACATGGCTGAACATCGGTCTCTCCATCATTGCCCAAAATGGGGCTTTATCAAGCGGCCTATGGTACTTGATGCCAACCGACAGACGCGGCCCCATGGCCGCATGCAGTCGCCAAGGTGGTTGCCAACAACGACTGCCCTGCGGCAAGCTCAGGGCTGGCTCAACTTGCTTTGCCATGACCCGCCCTGTTTGGCGCGCCAGCGCTCAACACCCTTATTTTTTGGCTCGGAACCCCACTGTGAACCCCATCTCGAACCCACCCACCCACGCGCTTGAAAACTGGCTCGCGCAAGAGCAAGAAGTGCGCAAGCGCTTGGATGCCGGCGCGGGCCCCGGAGTGGCCAGCCCGGCACAAATTGCCGGCAAAACAGGCCTGCAGGTCATGCAAGGCCTGCTCAGCGGCGAGTTGCCTTATGCCAGCATCGCCAAGACGCTGGACTTTGTGCTGATCGAGGTCAGCGCAGGACAGGCCATTTTTCAAGGCACGCCGGGTTTTAACCACATGAACCCCCTGGGCACCGTACACGGCGGCTGGTTTGCCACCCTGCTCGATTCGGCCTTGGGCTGCGCCGTTCACACCATGATGCCGCCAGGCCGGGGCTACACCACGGCCGACCTGAGCGTGAAACTGGTCAAAGCCCTCACCCCCAAAGTGCAGCGCGTGCGGGCCATCGGCCAAGTGGTGCACTGTGGCCGCCAACTGGCCACGGCCGAGGCGCGCTTGGTCGGGCCGGATGGTACGCTTTACGCCCACGCCAGCACCGCCTGCCTGGTGTTTGAAATGCCTTCCCCCAAACCCTGACACCCTGCGAGAAAGTAAACCCCATGCGACTTCTTCACACCATGCTGCGCGTTGGCAACCTGCAACGCTCTATCGATTTTTACACCGAGGTGCTGGGCATGCGCTTGCTGCGCACCTCGGAAAACACCGAGTACAAATACACACTGGCCTTTGTGGGCTATGGCAACAACCCCGACCATGCCGAACTGGAGCTGACCTACAACTGGGGCACCGAATCGTATGAAATGGGCACCGCCTATGGCCACATCGCCCTGGGCGTGCCAGATGCCTATGCCGCTTGCGAAAAAATTCGCGCCAGCGGCGGCAATGTGACGCGCGAAGCCGGCCCCGTCAAAGGCGGCAGCACCGTGATCGCCTTCGTCACCGACCCCGATGGCTACAAAGTCGAGCTGATCCAGCGCGCCGAATACGCCCAAGGTGCAAGCCTGAGCTGAACCACATCCACAAAGCCACCACGCCACTCCTCCTGTAGGAGCCAGCCTGCTGGCGAATGCGTTTGAAGGCCACAACCCTTCGCTTGCAGGCAAGCGCCTAAAACAAACGCCAACCCACTCACTCGGCGGCAGGGTCAATTCAGCGTGGCAGTGCTGAGGCTTCGCGCGCCAGCGTTTCGATGCGCGCCCAGTCGCCTTGCATCAAGGCGTCAGCGGGCACCAGCCATGAGCCGCCCACGCAGGCCACATTGGCCAAGCTCAGCAGGTCACGGGCGTTTTGCTGTGTCACGCCGCCCGTTGGGCAAAACTTCACATCAAAAAACGGGCCGCTCCAGGCCTTGACCATGGCAGGGCCACCGGCTTGCATGGCCGGAAAGAATTTGAGTTCGGTGTAGCCGTCTTCTAGCGCCATCATGATTTCACTGCCGGTGGCCACACCAGGCAGCAATGACAAACCATGGTCGCGGCAGGCCTGGCCCACCACACGGGTGTAGCCGGGGCTGACCGCAAAACGCGCTCCTGCTTTGGCTGCAGCGGCTGCGTCGGCAGGACTGCGCACCGTGCCTGCACCGACCACGGCACCGGGCACCTCTTTGGCAATCGCCTCCATGCAGGCCAGCGCTTGCGGCGTGCGCAAAGTGACTTCGAGCATGCGAATGCCGCCGGCCACCAAAGCGCGCGCCATGAGCACGGCGTGGG
>CAMCNQ010000202.1 GCA_945875955.1 Limnohabitans sp. Rim8
ATGCTGGAGATGGTGTCCAGGTCCAGCGGATGCGTGGGTTTTTTCTGGGCAGCATAGTCCATGTTTTCCACGGTCAAGGGCTGTTCGTTGTCCACGCGATTGAACTGAACCAAGGGCTCAGCGGACAGCAAGATGCGGTCTTCCAGGCGCTCCACCGTGCTGCGGCTGAGACGAAAAGCGTGACGAATATGACCAGAACCCCAGCGTTTTGTTTTTTTCATCGTGATTTTTCCTGCAATGGGTTGTCCTGCGGGTCAGGAGCAGGCCCGGCCGGTGTCAACACGGCACGGGTTTGAGCGCGGTTGAGCGCGCCATAAACATTGAGATACGGCTGGCCATGCTGGTCCAGGCCGGCGTGCAGCCAGCCCAGTTCTTGATGGCTCCAGCGCTCCTGGAGGCCGCTGAGCTCTTGCTGCGGCAGTCCCCAATGGGTGAATACAGGGGCCAGTGCGGGCCATACAGCGCTGACGCGTTGGTCACTGCCATAAAAACGCACGCCCACACCTTGGCGGCCTTGGCTGGGCTCACGCACCGACAACAGCCGATAGCCTTGCCAGTCGGTCTGGCCGCGCAGCGCTTGCTCCAGCACTGTGGCCACACCGGCATAAACAGCCTGCACAGCAGGTGGAAGATCGGATGTTTGGCCCAACAGTTCAAGCATGGCACGGCCATCCAGACCCGATACACGCCAGTATTCCGTGCGCTCGATCGGATCCAAAGGTCTGATCTGGTCCACGCGCCATTTGCACGATTCAATTTGCAAGGCCACCGAACGTCTCAGCGCGGGGAGCGCACGCAAGTCGACCGCCGGCAAAGGGTATTCGAGGTAGACCTTGGCTACGACTTGGTGGCCGGTTTGGGCCAAGGCCAGGTAAATTTGTCGGGCCCGCTGGTGGTGTTCTCGGAAGTGCTGCGCACCGGCTGCGGGCATGCCCAGCCGTTGGGGCAACCCCAGCAAACGGTCTGGTGACACCCCGAACGGAGAAAAACCAGCGATCCAGCGGCCACGGCAGATGCCGCGTGGCGACAAGCGCACCGAGGCCTCCCCGCCCGTGATGACCAAACCTTGCAGTTCGCCCAACATCGCGGCCAACATCTGCTGCGCAACCGCACACCAATTGGGCCAAAAAGGGCGCATGGCTTGAGCACTGGCCGTCATGCGCCGCCCCCTTGGGAAAAGGGCAAGGCCGAAGCCATCCAGTCATCGTTGCGCAGGACTGAAAACCGCCGCTCAAAAGCATCGGCCTCTGCGCGTCGCTGGGCCCACTGAAAGGCATGCAAGCCAAGCCATGAAGCCCGCTTCGCTGAACGGCCATGGAGCCATCGCAGCCCCGAACGCAAGGCTACAGGCAGGTAACGGCTGGCCAAGTTGTCTTCCAGGGACAGGTAAACCGACACGCTGCCCGGATCACCTTGGCGACCACAACGGCCTGCGAGTTGGCGGTCAATGCGCGCCGATTCGTTGACTTCGGCAATGACCACATGCAAGCCACCATGGGCTTCAACTTCGGGGTGCAAGCGAATGTCGGTGCCTCGACCGGCCATGTTGGTGGCGATGGTGATTCGACCGGGTTCACCGGCTAAGGCCACGATGTCGGCTTCTTCTGCGTGGTGAACGGCGTTGAGCACCGTCGCTGCAACGCCCTGGCTGAGCAGAAGTTGGGCCAAAATTTCACTCGACTCCACACTGCGCACACCTACCAAAACCGCGCGACGGGCTTGTTGCGCCGCGATCACTTCACGCGCCACAGCTGACCACTTGTCTTGCGTGCAGACCATCAACTGTGCCGGCAATACACGGGTCAGGCGGGGACGGTGTGTTGGCACGCGCACCACGCGCATGCGATAAACCTGCCACAACTCGTTGACGGCTTCCCACACGGTGCCGGAACTGCCCGATAAGCGGGGGAAGCTTCGGAAAAAAGCCTGAAAACTCATTTGGCTGAGTGCCTCGTTGGGGTCGGTGATCACCAGCCCCTCCTTGGCCTCCACAGCTTGATGCAAACCCGCTGTGAGGGTGCGGCCTGGTGTCATGCGACCGGTGAATTCATCGAGCAACACGATTTCACCGTCATCGACGAGGTATTGGTGTCCAGCCTGAAAGAAGCAATGGACCTGCAAGGCCTGGCGCAACAGTTCTTCGCGCCTGGGGGCGGGTCGCCACACGGGAGGCAACTGAACGGCCAAAGCCGCCAGCGCTTGGATTGCCCCTTGTTTGAGGACCACCGTACGAGTGCGTGAGAGGCGTTCATAGTCTTCATGAGGGACCAATTGCGGGGCCAATTGGGCCAACAAGACCACGGCTTCGCTCAAGCCCCGACTGGGGCGGCGTGCCGACAAAATCAGTGGGGTCACGGCTTCGTCGATCAAGACACTGTCGGCCTCGTCCACGATGGCGGTGTGCAAACCCCGTACCAGCAACAATTGGGAATGCTGAGCACTTGGGGGGTGGCCCATCCATTGCTGAAACTGCTGCCAATTGGCATCTTGTCCCTGACCAGCGGCCAATTGATCGCGCAAATGGTCGGCCAACAAGTCTTTGGGGGTGACATAGACCACATCGGCGGCGTAACGCTCTGGGCGTTGCTCGGGAGGCACCTCGGCATGCACGGATGCCAGGCTCACACCGCAGGCCTCGAACAGCGGACGCATGATCTGTGCATCGCGCTCAGCCAGGTAATCGTTGGCGGTGATGACGTGGCAAGGGCGCCCACTCCAGCCAGCCAAGACGGCCGCCACCGCCACAGTCAGTGTTTTGCCCTCGCCAGTGGCCATCTCGGCCAACCAGCCGCGGTGCAAGGCCAAAGCCCCCATGAACTGGACCGGATAGGGCTGCATGCCCAACACCCGCAAGGCCGCTTGGCCCACCAGGGCCAGCGCCTCGATGAGTTGGCCTTTGGCTTGCAGCGGGTCACGGCGGAGGTTTTCTTTGGCCAAAACCAGGGCTTGATTGAGGGCCAGCTCATCCAGCTGGCGCAAGTCGGCGCACAAGCGCGCACAAGCTTGGGCGTCGCGGGACAGCCCTGCGGCCTGTCTGGGGCGGCGCTTGAACCAGCCTTGGCTGCGGTCCACCCAAGAGTCCAGGCCTTCAGGCAGCTTTTCCAAAGGACGCAGTTTCTCCAACACCGAACTGCGCTGGCGCAGGGGCCGCTGGTTGCTTTGTGGTGCGGGGCTCATGATGGCGCTCATACCCTGAATTTCCTTTGCAGGAACTGACGCAGACCGCGCTCCCATTGGAACAACAACGGCGAGTGGGGCAAGCTGATGCGCATGGTGCCGACCCGACCGTGCAGCAAACGCAGAGACTGCGCATCTTGGCCGCGCAAGTCAGGCAATTCGGCCTGGACCCTGAAAAATGGCTCTGCGGCTGCCAGCCCATTGGGGTCAGAACTTTGCACAGCAATGTCACCGCCACCGGCCATGCCCAATGCTGCCGAGGGCAGTTGGCCCTGCTCAAAGGGCATCACTTCGGTTTGACGGGCCAACACATTGAATTCTTGCTGACCGGCTAAACGAATTTCGGTTTGCAATACACCGGCTTCAAACAGATGCGTGCCCACTTGGGGCAGCACGGCCACAAACCGCCACGCACGCCCATCGACCACCGTGCCCAGGCTGGCGCCTCTCACCAACCACTGTCCTTGGCTGGACTCCAGCTCGCTGGCGCTCCAAATGCCCGCCACTGGGGCCAGTACCGTCAGGGCCGATTGTTGCCTGTGCAGTTCGAGCAGCTTTTGCTCCACCGCTTCACGCTGGCGCAACAGGGGCTCCCAATTGGCCACCGCCTGGCTGATGGCTTGCAGCTCTTGCGAGATCAGTTGTTCACGCTGCTGCTGGACGGATTCGATTTCAAAAACCAGTTCGGGATTGCTGAGGGTGAGAAGCGCTTGACCCGGCTCCACCCAACTGCCCGGGCGAACTTTCAAATCCATCAAAGCGCCACCACTGTCGCTGTAGAGGGCCCTGGACTGCGTGGCTTGCAGCACCCCCTTGACCCTCACTCGGTCGGGCAAGGGCACGGCCGCCAACAGACCCAAACTCAGACCGGTCAGGCCAATGGCCGTCAGCAAGGCGCGCGCGCGCTGATGCTGCAGCTTGGGGCTAGAGGCCAGGTATTTCACGAACTTGAACAGCGGCAACACCACAATGGTGAAAAATAAAAACCAGGCCAAGGCAACACCCAAGTCCAGATATTGCTCGGCGATGAAAAAAATGATGGTGGACATCAAGACCACCCAATACACCAGACTGATGACGCCATACAGCGGCAGCAACATCGCCTCGTTGGCGGTGCGGGCAGCCGGTTGCGCATTCTTCAGGCCCAAAATCCAGAATTCGCCCAAGTACTTGAGTTGGTCTCGCGAGCGTTGGAACAAATTGGGCACATCCAAGAAATCCACCAGCATGTGGTAACCGTCAAATCGCATCAACGGATTCAGGTTGAACAGCAAGGTGGAAACGCTGGCCACAAAGATCACGTTGTAAGCCAGTGCATTGACCACGCCGGGCGCGGTATGGGCCCAGACCAAGGCCGCCACGGCGGCCACAGCCAACTCGCTGAGCACCCCCGAGGCCCCCACCAACAGGCGCTCAAAGCGACTGCGAAATCCCCAGCTGGCCGTGGCATCCATGTAAGGCAGCGGCGCAAACATGAGCAGCATCACGCCCATTTTGTGGACTTCACCGCCATAGCGTTTGCACACAGCGGCGTGGCCAAATTCATGCACCAGCTTCGCCAGCACCAGGCCGATGTAAAGCAAGCCCAAGTTGGCCGGTGCCAACAAGCCCGCAGACTGGTCAAATACACGGTCCGAGTTGTCCAGCAGCGCTTTGCCGCCCCACACCAACAAAAACAGGTACAGACCCACACCAAAGGGACCGAGCAGCCATCGGATCCAAGGCAAGGCCCGGTCCAACCCACGGTCGGGATCGATCAAGGGGATCTTGATGGACAAAAATCCCATCAACATGGCCTTGATCTCGCGACCCCGACGTTGTTGGTGGCGTTCAAACAAACTGGCCGCTGCGGCACCACGGTCGAACTGAAGCAAATTGGACAGTTGCAACTGACCCAGCAGCTGCACCACTTCTTCTTGGGTCAGTGCCACATCGGGTTGAGTCTCCATCAAGTCGCCCCAGACTTCATCGATGGTGCGCTGGGGGCTCAGTCGGCTCAAAAAAGCATAGGCATCGGCCGTGACACGGAAAAAATCGCTGCCCAAGCTGTCGCGCAGCACGACCCAGTCTTCGCCCCGAAAAGTTTGGCGGTGCGCCCGCACGCTGCTGCGCAAACACGCGCGAACGCCAGCCACGCGATGCCAGGCATCGCTGTAGGTTCGTCCACTGGCGGTGTCCATGCTCATAGCCAGAAAAACTCCCGCAAGAACCTGACGGTGCGGTGCGTCAAGACCCAGATCAATGGGCGGTCACCGGCTGACAACTTGGCGCTGCCCCCCATGCCGGGACGCCACCAGGCCGGAGTGGGCGACAAAACCTTGGCCCGCGCCAGGTACACACTGCGGCCTTCACGCAAAGTGGAGGCCGGATCGATGCGTTCCAACTCGATGTCAAAGCGCTGGTCAGGCCGTCCAACCAAAGCAAATTCGCCACGTGTGCCGGGCTTGACCTCGTGGACATCGACCTGGTCAATTTCCAACTCCAAATAGGTGTCGTCGGTTTGGGCCAGTTTGAGCAACAAGTCGCCCTTGCGCAAAGGGGCACCCAGGTTTTTCTTGAGCTCGCCCTCCACCACCACGCCGGCACGGGGCGCGGTCACTTTGGCGTGCGCCAATTGGTGGCGCACCAGGGCCAAGCGCGAGGCCGATTGGTCCTGACGCGCCAGGTTGATCTGCATCTCGGCCAGTTGTCGGGTGGCTTGGGCTTTTTCGGCTTCCCGGCTGTAGCGCATGACATCGGCTTGTGCCATGGATTCTTCAAGCACCAGGTCGCGCGTGTCCAGTTGCACC
>CAMCNQ010000203.1 GCA_945875955.1 Limnohabitans sp. Rim8
AGTGCGGCAACCTCACCCCGCAATGCCGCCCGGGTGGCCCACAGCACGCATTCGCCCGCCAATTGGCCTGCCCGTGCATCGATCAGCCCCCAAGGCAACACCGGGGCTTCGGGCACAACTTGCAGCACCGGCAAACAGTGGGGTGGCACCTGCAAGGCCTCAGCAGGCGACTGGATTTCACACACGGGCCAACTTGGGCCGGTACTCACCAAAGCCATGGCCCGGCGCATCAAACCCACATCTCCCGCGACAAAACAGCCTTGTGTCAACTCGGGCTCCAACAACCAACAACGGGAAATGATTTCAGGCCCAATGCCGCAGGGGTCACCCGGTGTGATGGCCATGGGGCGTGTCAATTTCGGCATAGACGGCAGAGTGGATAAACGCATGACATGTCCTTCAAGCCGGGTTGTCGATGTCGATAAAAAGATGCGCCACGCCGCATTCTTGAGCCACCTGCGCGGCCACGGCAGGTGCCCCATAGCGCTCACTGGCATGGTGGCCACAGGCGATGAAGGCCACCCCCATTTCTCTGGCCAAATGGGCTTGGGGCTCTGAAATTTCGCCCGTGATGAAGACATCCACGCCCTTTGCGATGGCCGCTTCAAAATAGCTTTGTGCCCCACCCGTGCACCAAGCCACTCGCTTGACCGATTGACCAAGACCCCCCACACAAATGACGGGCCGCGCAAGCACCGCAGCCACATGGTCGGCCAGTGCTTGCGCGTTTGTCCATGTCTGCGTGCCTGCCCCCAAAAAACCCAGGTCTTGCTCGCCAAACCGGCCATCTGCCTGCAAACCCAGCATGCGCCCCAATTGGGCGTTGTTGCCCCATTCGGGGTGTGCGTCCAGCGGCAGGTGGTAGGCCAGCAAATGAATGCCATGGGTCAATAACAACCGCAGACGTTCACGCATCCAGCCTGTCACACGCCCGTCTTGCCCCCGCCAAAAAAGCCCATGGTGGACAAAAATGGCATCGGCATTGGCTTGTATCGCCGCTTCGATCAGGGCACGGCTGGCGGTCACGCCACTGACCAGCAACTGCACTTCGCGGTCACCTTCGACTTGCAAGCCGTTGGGGCCGTAGTCACGGAATTTTTCAGGCTGGAGCAGGTCATCAAAGGCCTGTACCAACTTTTTGGCATCGGTCATGAACGGGGCTTTCTGTGAAGATATTTCTATTGTGGCCCCATGACGCCCCCACCCGAATCAAGCACAATCACAAACATGAAAAGATATTGGCTCCTTTTTTCCCAATCGGTGACGGTCCTGTTGGCCATTTGGTTTGTAGTGGCCACCCTGCAGCCCGAATGGTTGCGCAGCAACCGCTCTTCGGCCAATGGCATGACCTTGCTGCAAGCCCCTGCCGACACACTGCCCCGCAGCGCTGCCGGCAGTTTGAGCACACCGGCACGGCTGGCCTCACCGGCCGTGGTCAGCATCAGCACCAGCAAGGCCAAAAGCCAGAACCCGCATAACCGGGACCCTTGGTTCAAGTTTTTCTATGGCGAACAAGACGAACAAAGCACATCGGGCCTGGGAAGTGGCGTCATCGTCAGCCCCGAAGGCCATATCCTGACCAACAACCATGTGGTCGAAGATGCCGAAAACATCGATGTGGTCTTGGCCGACGGCCGAAGGGCAGCAGCCAGCGTGATTGGCACAGACCCCGAGACCGACCTGGCCTTGCTCAAAATCACGCTCGACAAATTGCCCGTCATCTTGATGGGCCAAAACCAAAACCTGCAGGTAGGCGATCAGGTGTTGGCCATTGGCAACCCTTTTGGCGTGGGCCAAACCGTCACATCCGGCATCGTCAGCGCCTTGGGGCGCAGCCAATTGGGCATCAACACCTTTGAAAACTTCATCCAAACCGACGCTGCCATCAACCCCGGCAATTCGGGCGGGGCGCTGATCGACGTGAACGGCCACTTGATGGGCATCAATACGGCCATTTACTCGCGCTCAGGTGGCAGCATGGGCATTGGCTTTGCCATCCCCACCAGCACAGCGCAACAGGTGATGCAAGATTTGCTCAAAAATGGCAAGGTCATCCGTGGCTGGATCGGGGTGGAGCCGCAAGACATGACGGCAGAACTGGCCGAGAGTTTTAAGCTGCCCCAGACGGGCAATGCTTTGCCAAAGGGCGTGGTCATCACCGGGGTGCTTAAAAATGGCCCCGCAGCCGATGCAGGCATTCGCGTTGGCGATGTGATCGTCAAAGTCAATGGCCAATCTGTTGGCACCGTGGCCCAACTGCTGGCCCAGGTGGCCAGCCTCAAACCTGGTGTGTCTACCCAATTGAGGGTCTGGCGACCACAAGGCGAAGTGAGCCTGGGCTTAACGCCCGCCGAGCGACCTTCGGCCAAGCAACTGCGGCGCTGAGACCCTTTTTGGCCAAAACTGATCTGGCCACCACCAGACGCGCCAAAGCGGCTGGTTGAATGGAGGCCAATCAGGCCGCTTCGCTGGGTTCTTCTGGCGCTTGGGTGTGCTTGATGAAGATCTGTGCCGCCCAAATGCCGACTTCGTACAACAGGCACATGGGAATGGCCAGCGCCAGCTGTGAAACCACATCGGGCGGGGTGACCACAGCGGCAATCACAAACGCCAACACCACGAAATACCCGCGAAAATCTTTGAGTTTTTGCACGCTGACAATCCCCATGCGGGCCAACACCACCACAGCCACGGGCACCTCGAACGCCAAGCCAAAGGCCAGAAACATTGACAGCACAAAGCTCAGGTAAGCCTCAATGTCTGGCGCAGCAGTGATGCTTTTGGGGGCAAAGCCCTGAATGAAGCTGAACACCTGACCAAACACAAAGAAATAGCAAAACGCCACCCCGATAAAAAACAGCAGCGTGCTGGACACCACCAGCGGCATGACCAGTTTCTTCTCGTGGGCGTACAAGCCCGGCGCAATAAAGCCCCAGACTTGGTAGAGCACCACGGGCAATGCGATCAAAAAGGCGCTCATCAACAAAATCTTCAGCGGCACCATGAAAGGAGAAATCACTGATGTGGCAATCAGTGTGGCCCCTTTGGGCAAATGCACCACCAAGGGGGCGGCCAAGATGTCGTAAAGATTGCCAGGGCCAGGGTAAATGGCCAAAGCGGCCGCTGCGACTGCGACGGCGGCCACCGCCCAGATCAGGCGGTCGCGCAACTCAATCAGGTGCGCCACAAAAGGTTGCTCAGAACCTGTGAGTTCGTCTTCGGGCTGGGAGGGGTTATCAGACATGAGGGGGTCGGTTGGACGTAGTGCACCCAAGGTGCGCAGTCGTCACACAGAATGGAGGGACTTGGGACGGTAACGCGCCACCCGCGCCGCGCCGGACAGGGCCTTGGTGCGGACACCTGAGCGGGCTTTGTACCACTGAGGCAGCGCGCCGCGCTTGAGACGCCAGTTTTTGTCCGGGCGTTTGTACTCGGGCGCAGGAGTCTCGAGTTCTGGCAAGTCATGGTTCAGGCCTGCCGTGGTTTGCGCCCAATCCTTCTCGAAATCAGAAGCGGTGGTCTGCACCGTTTGCTCGACATCGCGGGCCGCCGACTCCATGGTCTCTTTCATCTTCTTGAGTTCATCCAAGTCCATGGACCGGTTGACCTCGGCCTTGACATCGGCCACATAACGCTGGGCCTTGCCGAGCAAAGCGCCCAATGTACGGGCCACTTTGGGCAACTTTTCGGGGCCGATGACGAGCAACGCCACCACCCCAATGAGGGCCATTTTCGAAAAACTTAGATCCAGCACAGTAAAGCGTTCAGTCGTTCAACCATCAGGACTTGGTCTTGGCTTCAACGTCGATGGTGGTTTTCTCGGCCTGGGTAGAAGCCGTCACTTGTGCGGGGGCCGCCTCAGGCTCCTCCGTCTTGGTGCCGTTGTTCATGCCGTCTTTGAAACCTTTGACGGCACCGCCCAGGTCAGAGCCCATGTTTTTGAGCTTTTTGGTGCCAAACACCATGACCACGATCAACAACACGATCAGCCAGTGCCAAATGGAAAATGAACCCATGAAAATCTCCTAAGGTAATTGGTGGATTCTAAAGGCTCAAGCCTTCTCAGAATGATCCGCCTTGATTAAACAAGGATTTGATGACACTCGCAAATTTCAGCCGCGCAACCATGGCCGAGGACCGCCCATGACATGCATGTGAAGGTGGTGCACTTCCTGCCCGCCTTCTAACCCATTGTTGACCACGATGCGAAACCCCCCCTCGGGATAAGGGTTGCAACCCTCTTGCATGGCCAGTTTGGGGGCCAGAGTCATCATGTGGCCCATCAACCCGGCATGCTCGGGCGTCAATTGCGCCATAGACAAGATGTGCAATTTGGGAATGATCAGGAAATGGATCGGGGCCCAAGGGGCGATGTCGTGAAAAGCAAAGACATGCGCGTCCTCATGCACCTTGCGAGAGGGGATTTTGCCTGCGATGATTTTGCAAAAAATACAGTTGGCTTCGGTCATGTTTTGCGAGGGTGGTTAAAAAGTGGGGTCGGTCATGGGCCGCTGCGCATTCAAGCGCACCATGCCCAGCACGATGCGGTACAAAAACCAGATGGAAATGCCCGCCCAAGCCAGCCAGCCCGGAAAAAGAAAGAAAAACCAAAGCGGGGCAGTCACCAAATAGAACAGGGCAGCCCACATCACGGTGCGGATGCGGTAACTGAAATGCGTGGACTCCCAGGCGGACGCATCGCCTTTTTTGACCAAGTCAATAATGAGTGCCACCACCAACAGGGCCGGGCCCATTTGCGCCCCGGGAATGACCGCACTCACCGCCACGATCAGGTGCAGGATGTAGCTGACCCAACTGATGGTGTGGGTGCTGTCGTCGATGGTTTGGTCGTTCATGGTGTTTTGACTCAGCCGTGCGCGTTATTCGCCCAAGCGCTCGCGCTCTTGCACTTTGCGCAGGGCTTTTTCTTCCAGACCGCTCAGGCCCTCGCGGCGGGCCAGCTCGTTGACCACGTCGGCGGGCGTCAGGCCGTAATGCGCCAGCGCGATCATGCTGTGGAACCACAGGTCGGCCACTTCATAGACCAGCTTGGACGCATCGCCGCCATGGTCCACATCTTTGGCAGCCATCACGGTTTCGGTGGCTTCTTCGCCAATCTTCTTCAAAAAGGCGTCAGGCCCCTTGTGCAGCAAACGGGCCACGTAACTGGTTTCGGGGTCGCCCCCGTTGGCCGCTTTGCGGCTTTCGATGATGGCGGCCAGTCGGGCCAGCGTGTCGTCGGTGCTGGAGGCCTGTGCAGAGGTGGGGCTCATGGCGTTCACTTGTAAATGCTTTCGGGGTCTTTCAAGACCGGCTCCACAGCCTGCCAACCTTCCGGCTGCAGGCTCTGGAAAAAACAACTGTGGCGGCCCGTGTGGCAGGCGATGCCCGGCTCGTGGCCCAACTGCGTCACGGTCAGCAGCACCACATCGTTGTCACAGTCGGTGCGAATGTCATGCACGGTTTGCACATGGCCCGACTCCTCGCCCTTGAACCACAGCTTGTTGCGCGAACGGCTGAAATACACCGCCCGCTTGAGCTCGGCCGTCTTTTGCAAGGCCTCGCGGTTCATCCAGGCGAACATCAGCACGTCGCCAGAGTCTTTTTCTTGGGCGATGACCGGCACCAGGCCTTTGTCGTCCCATTTGATGTTGTCGAGCCAATTCATAGGGTTGTGATCTTAAGACATTGGGGCATGAAGGCTCTGCCGAATATCAAACAGCCCAAGCATTGCAAAGCCGCGCAGTTCAAAAAAGGTTGCACAAAACATCCATCGGTTGCCAAATACAACCTCATCAAAGAGAAGCACGATGGCTGTCGGAGACGCAACTGGGACAAGGTGATTCCGTTCTTCGCCTTTCCGAGACACATCCGGCGGGTGATCTACACCACCAATGCTATTGAGAGTGTCAATG
>CAMCNQ010000204.1 GCA_945875955.1 Limnohabitans sp. Rim8
AACGCATTCGGCTCGCCAGCCCATTGGATGGACGGCCCATGCAAACCAAGTTGTTGTCTTTGGTATGCCCTTTGTGCCAAGCGGTCATGCTTGAGGATGACGCAGACTGCACTGTGTGTGGCAAAGAAGACCTGACACCCCCCTCGACATGGACTCTTTTCAAGCTTTGGCGTTTCGCCCGGCCCTACCAGCGTTCTTTGTTGGCCGGGTTTGTGCTCACCCTGGCGGCCACGGCGGCCACCTTGGTGCCGCCTTACCTGACCATGCCCTTGATGGACGACATCTTGATTCCGTACCAAAACGGGCAAGCCATCGATCCGGCCCTGGTCTCTTTGTATTTGCTGGGTCTGCTCGCCTCGGGCCTGCTTGCTTGGGGTTTGGGTTGGGCCAAGACCTACATCTTGGCCTTGGTGTCAGAACGCATTGGGTCCGATCTGCGCACCACCACCTACGAGCACTTGCTCAAACTCTCGCTGGAATACTTTGGGGGCCGCCGCACAGGCGATTTGATGGCCCGCATTGGCAGCGAGACCGACAGGATCAATGTGTTCCTGTCGCTGCACCTGCTGGACTTCGCAACCGATGTGTTGATGATTTTGATGACATCCGTGATCTTGTTCACCATCAATCCCACCTTGGCCTTGGTCACCTTGTTGCCCTTGCCTATCATTGCGTGGTTGATCCACGTGGTGCGCGAGAAACTGCGTACAGGATTTGAAAAAATTGACCGCGTTTGGGCCGAAGTCACCAACGTTTTGACCGACACCATACCGGGCATACGGGTGGTCAAGGCCTTTGCGCAAGAAGACCGCGAAGCCCAAAGGTTCAAAGATGCCAACCAGCACAACCTGTTGGTCAACGACAGGGTGAACCGGGTCTGGTCGCTGTTTTCACCCACCATCACCTTGATGACCGAAATCGGTTTGTTGGTGGTTTGGGGCTTTGGCATTTGGCTGGTCTCGGATGACCAAATCACGGTGGGGGTGCTGACCGCCTTCTTGGCCTACATCGGGCGCTTTTACCGCCGCTTGGACGCCATGAGTCGGATTGTCTCCAACACGCAAAAAGCGGCCTCAGGGGCCAAGCGCATCTTTGACATCCTGGACCACGTCTCCAGCGTGCCCGAGCCATTGAACCCTGTGGCCTTGCCGCCCCAAGTGCAAGGCCGCATCACGGTGCGCGATGCGGGCTTTCGCTATGGCAACCGCGCCGTGATTCGGCAACTCCAACTCGACATCTTGCCGGGGCAGATGATTGGCCTGGTCGGGCACAGTGGTTCGGGCAAAAGCACCTTGGTGAATTTGATTTGTCGCTTTTACGATCTGAGCGATGGCGTCATCGAACTCGACGGCATCGACATCCGGCAGTTGAAAGTGGCCGACTACCGCCGCCAAATTGGCCTGGTCTTGCAGGAACCGTTTTTGTTCTTCGGCACCATTGCCGACAACATCGCTTATGGCCAGCCCAATGCCTCACGCCAAGACATCGTGGCCGCTGCGCGTGCGGCCCACGCCCATGAGTTCATTTTGCGCATGCCTCAGGGCTATGACTCCTTGGTGGGTGAACGTGGCCAGGGCCTGTCGGGCGGAGAGCGCCAGCGCATCTCGATCGCCAGGGCCTTGCTGATCAACCCGCGCATCCTGATTTTGGACGAAGCCACCTCGGCGGTGGACACCGAGACCGAACAAGAAATTCAAAAAGCGCTGGACAACCTGGTTCGCGGGCGGACCACCATCGCCATTGCCCACCGGCTGTCCACCTTGCGCAAAGCCGACCGCTTGGTGGTCATGGACAAAGGACTGGTCGTGGAGGAGGGCACACACGATGCGCTGATTGCGGCGCAAGGGGCCTATTGGCGTCTGTACGAAGCCCAGCAAAGACAGGCCGAGGCCGAGGCGGTTTTGGGCGGCAGCTTGGACGGCGCAACGCACAAGGAGGCGAGATGAAAGGCTTTGATTTGCAACGCGACGCCTTTGGCCACTGGGTGTTGACCCTGGCCGATGGCCAACGCCATGCCCCTGTCAGCGCCTTTCGGGCCTATCCCGTGTCGGCCCCCGAGGAAGGCGTGGCGCTGCTTGACGAGCATGGGCATGAACGCGTCTGGATAGATGACCTGAGCGCCCTCGAAGCGGATTTGCGTGCGCGGGTTTTGCAGGCCCTGGGCGAGCGCGAATTTTTGCCAGAAATCCTCCAACTCACCCAAGTCAGCAGCTTTGCCACACCCAGCACCTGGTCGGTGGTGACCGACCGCGGGCAGACGCAGTTGTTGCTCAAAGGGGAAGAAGACATACGGCGTTTGACCGGCAAGGTCTTGCTCATCAACGATGCCAACGGCGTGCAATTCATGATCCGCGACCTGTCGGCCATGGACAAACACTCGCGCAAGCTGCTCGACCGGTTCCTCTAACGGCCGCTTTGCCCAGCGCTGCCTGAAAGCGCCGCCCGCCATGGCCGCCTGACAGCGCATGGGCCAGCCGTGAGCACGCATGCCTTGGCAAGCGCCTTGAGCACAATGCGCTGCGCTGGAATCGCCACACCCCCAAGAAAAAAGGGCTGCCTGACCTCGGTCAAACAGCCCCCTTGGCCCTGGCGTCCTTCAGCCTGCGAAAAAGCCCTTGAGCTTGTCCGTCCAGCTTTCCCCGCTGGGCTGGTGTTTGCCGCCGCCTTTGCTTAGAGAGTCTTCAAAGTCTTTGAGCAACTTGCGTTGGTGCTCGGTCAGCTTGACGGGCGTTTCCACGGTGATGTGGCAATACAAGTCGCCCGGGTAACTGCCGCGCACCCCCTTGATGCCCTTGCCACGCAAGCGGAACTGCTTGCCGGTCTGGGTGCCTTCAGGAATGTCGATGGCGGCTTTGCCGCCCAAGGTGGGCACATCGATCTCGCCGCCCAAAGCCGCCTTGGTGAAACCGATGGGCACAGAGCAGTGCAGGTCATCGCCATCGCGTTCGAAGATCGAGTGCTTTTTGAGCCGAATCTCGATGAACAAATCCCCCGGCGGGCCCCCATTGGTGCCCGGTTCGCCATTGCCGGCGCTGCGGATGCGCATGCCGTCGTCGATGCCCGCTGGTATTTTGACTTCCAGTGTTTTTTGCTTTTTAAGCTTGCCTTGCCCCTGGCATGCGCCGCAGGGCTCTGGAATGATCTTGCCCGTGCCTCGGCAGTTGGGGCAGGTTTGTTGCACGCTGAAAAAGCCCTGCCGCATCTGGACTTGGCCTTGGCCATTGCAGGTGCCGCAAGCCTTGACGCTGGTGCCCGGCTTGGCCCCCGAGCCGCTGCAGGTGTCGCAGGCTTCCCAGCTGGGAATGCGCAGCTGCGAGTCTTTGCCGTTGGCAGCTTCTTCAAGCGTGATTTCCATGGCGTAGCTGAGGTCCGCGCCGCGGAAAACCTGGCGGCCACCGCCACGGCCGCCACGGCCTTGGCCGCTGAAGATGTCGCCAAAAATATCGCCAAAGGCCTCGCCAAAACCGCCAAATCCTTCGGCACCAGCCCGCATGTTCGGGTCCACACCGGCGTGACCATGCTGGTCATAGGCGGCTCGTTTTTGCGCGTCCGACAGCATTTCATAAGCCTCTTTGGCCTCTTTGAACTTGCCTTCGGCTTCTTTGGCCTTTGCGTCCTCACCCTGGTTGCGGTCAGGGTGGTACTTCATCGCCAATTTGCGATAAGCCTTTTTGATGTCATCGTCTGAGGCGTTTTTCGCAACGCCCAGCACTTCGTAAAAATCTCGTTTGGCCATGTGGCAATCCAACCGTTAGAACAAGAACGCCGCGACGGCGATTCAGGCGCCTGAATCGGCTTGCGCGGCGGGGCTGCGGTCAAGCCGCAGGGGTGGGTTTGTCAGTCTTTTTTGACTTCCTTGACTTCGGCATCCACGACATTGTCGTCCTGCTCTGGCGCTTTGGCAGCACCGGCCGCAGCACCCGCAGCGGCTTGCTGCGCTTGCATGTCGGCATAGACCTTTTCGCCCAGCTTTTGGCTGGCGCTCATCAGGGCTTCGGTTTTGGCGTTGATGTCGTCTTTGTCATCGCCCTTCAAAGCTTCTTCCAGCTTTTTGTGGGCTGCCTCGATGGCTTCTTTTTCAGACGCCTCGATTTTGTCACCGTGCTCGGCCAGGCTTTTCTTCACGCTGTGCGCGGCGGCTTCGCCGGCATTGCGCGCTTGCACCAGTTCGAGTTTTTTCTTGTCTTCGCCAGCGTTCAGCTCGGCGTCTTTCACCATTTGCTGAATTTCGGCTTCCGACAGACCCGAGTTGGCCTTGATGGTGATCTTGTTCTCTTTGCCCGTGCCCTTGTCTTTGGCGCCCACATGCAAGATGCCGTTGGCGTCGATGTCAAACGACACCTCGATTTGCGGTGTGCCGCGTGCAGAAGGGGGGATGCCTTCGAGGTTGAATTCACCCAAGGCTTTGTTGCCGCTGGCAATTTCGCGCTCACCTTGAAACACCTTGATGGTCACGGCCGGCTGGTTGTCCTCGGCGGTCGAGAAGGTCTGTGCGAACTTGGTCGGGATGGTGGTGTTCTTGGTGATCATCTTGGTCATCACGCCGCCCATGGTTTCGATGCCCAAAGACAAAGGCGTCACGTCCAGCAGCAACACGTCGGTGCGGTCACCCGACAAGACCTGGCCTTGGATGGCAGCGCCCACGGCCACGGCTTCGTCGGGGTTGACGTCTTTGCGCGGGTCTTTGCCAAAGAACTCTTTGACTTTTTCTTGCACCTTGGGCATGCGCGTCATGCCGCCCACCAAAATGATGTCGTCGATGTCGCCCACGGCCACACCAGCGTCTTTGATGGCCATGCGGCAAGGGGCGATGGTGCGCTCAATCAGTTCTTCAACCAACTGCTCCAGCTTGGCGCGCGTGAGCTTGATGCTCAAGTGCTTGGGGCCAGACGCGTCTGCCGTGATGTAGGGCAGGTTGATGTCGGTGGCGGCCGAACTGGACAGCTCGATTTTGGATTTTTCTGCGGCTTCCTTCAGGCGCTGCAGGGCCAACACGTCTTTGCCCAGATCGACACCGGATTCTTTTTTGAACTCGGTGATGATGTGTTCGATGATGCGTTGGTCAAAGTCTTCACCGCCCAAGAAGGTGTCGCCGTTGGTGGACAGCACTTCAAACTGCTTTTCACCGTCGACGTCGGCAATTTCGATGATGGACACGTCAAACGTGCCGCCGCCCAAGTCGTACACGGCGATTTTGCGGTCGCCTTTTTCGGTCTTGTCCAGGCCAAAAGCCAAAGCGGCTGCGGTGGGTTCGTTGATGATGCGCTTGACGTCCAGGCCCGCAATGCGGCCAGCGACTTTGGTGGCTTGGCGCTGCGCGTCATTGAAGTAAGCGGGCACCGTGATCACGGCCTCGGTCACTTCTTCGCCCAGGTAGTCCTCGGCGGTCTTTTTCATTTTGCGCAAAATTTCGGCGCTGATTTGCTGGGGTGCCAATTTGTTCCCACGCACTTCCACCCAAGCGTCGCCGTTGTCGGCTTTGGCAATGGTGTAAGGCATCAGGTCGATGTCTTTTTGGACTTCTTTTTCAGCGAACTTGCGTCCGATCAGGCGCTTGACCGCGTACAAAGTGTTGCGGGGGTTGGTGACCGCTTGGCGCTTGGCCGATGCGCCGACCAAGATCTCGCCGTCTTCTTGGTACGCAATGATCGACGGGGTGGTGCGAGCGCCTTCGGCGTTCTCGATCACTTTGGTCGTGTTGCCTTCCATGATGGCCACGCACGAGTTGGTGGTGCCCAGGTCAATACCGATGATTCTTCCCATTTTGATGCTCCGAAATTGAGTGAAAGTGTTGATGTTTGGCAATTGGGGCGGGGGGCATGACTTTTCAAGTCCCCACACGCCAAAAAGGCTTTTCTTGCTTGTCATGCCGAACTT
>CAMCNQ010000205.1 GCA_945875955.1 Limnohabitans sp. Rim8
GGACCGTAAGGCCCAGTGCCGGTCATCATCGGGAAGGTGTTCTCGGGCAACTCCATTTCCATCTCACCCATGTCGGCCATGCCGCGTTCGCCCATGACCATGTAGTCGGGAATGAGTTTTTGGATTTTTTGCACCAGCCCCCGGTGGTCCACGCCGATCATGGTGGGCACGTCGTGTCCCATGGCCCCCATCGTGTGGTGGCTCTTGTGGCAATGCATGGCCCAGTCGCCGGGTTCATCGGCGATGAACTCCAGCTGCCGCATTTGGCCCACGGCCACATCGGTCGTCACCTCAGGCCAGCGCGCGGTTTTGGGCACAGGGCCGCCGTCCGTGCCCGTGACCTCGAACTCAATGCCATGGATGTGGATCGGGTGGTTGGTCATGGTCAGGTTGCCCACACGCACACGCACCCTGTCGTTCAGGCGCGCCACCAGCGGGCTGATGCCCGGAAACACCCGGCTGTTCCAGCTCCAGATGTTCTGGTCCAGCATGGTGTTGACGTTGGGGGTTTTGGCCCCCGGCGTGACGTCGTAGGCGCTGAGCAAAAAGGCGTAATCGCGGTCCACCTCGGCAATCATCGGGTGCTGGCCCTTGGGGTGGGTGATCCACAGGCCCATCATGCCCATGGCCATTTGCGTCATCTCGTCGGCATGCGGGTGGTACATGAAGGTGCCCGGCCTGCGCGCCACAAATTCGTAGACATAGGTTTTGCCCACCGGGATCTGCTTTTGGTTCAGGCCGCCCACGCCGTCCATGCCGTTGGGCAGGCGCTGGCCGTGCCAATGCACGGTGGTGTGCTCGGGCAGTTTGTTCGTCACGAAGATGCGCACCCGGTCACCCTCGACCACTTCGATGGTCGGGCCGGGGCTTTGGCCGTTGTAGCCCCACATGTTGACCACAAAGCCCGGGGCCATTTCGCGCACCACCGGCTCGGCCACCAAATGGAACTCTTTGACGCCGTCTTGCATGCGAAAAGGCAAGGTCCAACCGTTCAAGGTGACCACTGGCCTGTAAGGGCGACCGGCTCCGGTCACCCCAGGCGGCAACCAAGGTGTGGCCGTCTCTGCACTGGTTTGAATGACCGGCTCTGGCAAGCCTGCCAAAGCACTTTGGCCAACGGCAGTGGTGGCGACCGCAGCACCCGCAGCGGCCATGGCTTTTTGAAAAAAATCTCGGCGTTGCATGTTCAGTGTCCTGCAGTGTTGTTTGGGGCGTCCTTGCTCAGGCCCGCAGAATCCGGGCTGGCCGCATAGGGCAAGCCCGACAGCACGGCCGTCAAATCAGCATGGGCCAGCCAGGCTTGGCGCTGCGCGTCCAGCACCGCATCGACACTTTGGATTTGTGTGCGGGCGCTGGCCAGCAAGGCCCATGTGCTTTTGAGCATGCCGTTGTAGCGCAGCAAAGTTTCTTGCGCGCTTTGTGTGTGCAAGCGCAAAACCTCGGCTTGGCTGACCTGCGCACGTTGACGCGCCACCCGGTAAGCAGCGACCGCCATTTGCGCGTCGCCACGCACTTGCCTGGCCAGGCGATCGGCTTGGCTTTTGGCCTGCCAGGCGCGCTCCACCGCATGCCCCCAGCGCATGGTGCGCGGATCAAACACCGGTGCCTGCCATGCCTCTTGCGCGTCCATGAAGCGGCGCAAGGCCTCCATTTGCGCCGATGCAGGGCCCAAGCCGACCATCAGGCGCTGAGCCTGCAGCTCTTGAGAAGCCCACAGAACATGAGACTTGAGCGCCTGTGCCTGCACGGCGGCCACATCGTCCAGCGGCAACAGCGAGGCATCGTCTGGCCATGTCAGGGGCAGTGGCGTGGGCAAATGCAGAGGCAATTGCTGCGCCAGATCTTGCACGCTCATTTTCATGCCGATCTGCTGCCAAAGCGCCACCAAAGTGCGTTCGGCTTGCAACTGCGCTTGGTCCGATCTGTGCTGGGCATCCCAAAGCAGCAGCTCTTCTTGTATTTGCTGTGCGCGGCTCCAGTTGCCCACGCGCGCCATGCGCTGCGCCAACTCGGCACCCGCCTGCGCAGCGGCCAAAATTTGCTGGCTGTGCATCACCGCCTGTTGGCTGGCCACCGCATCGACCCAGCGCTTTTGCACGGCAAAACGCACGACAGCGCGCTTTTGCCGATTTTCGGTGAGCTCCACGGCACTCATTCCGGGCTCAAGCCAGACCACAGGGTCTTGCAAGGCCATTTGCATGGCGCGCTCTAGGCTGAGGGACCGCGCCGCCTTGTCTGGCGTCACGTTGGCTTGCGGGGTGTTCTTTTGTTCCCAGCGCAAGACGTCGGCATGGCCACGGGGAAATTCGGACACCGCTTGGTTGGCATCTTTCCAGATGCGGATTTGGCTCGGTGGCTCGGCCTCTGGCGGGCTTGCCGCCACCGGCGGCTGGGCTGGTTGGGTTGGCTGCGCGTGCTGAACGCCATGCCCATGGGCCACGCCGTTGAGCGCTTGGGCGTTGGCATATGGCCATGTGCCCAAAAGGCCCATAAAGCCCAAGAACAGCAAGGCCGACAAAGCCCAAGCGCCTTTGGCGCGAATTGAAAATGCATGCATACCGATGTCCTGAAACAAACAAACACCGCAGCCCAGAGCACAAAGCCATCAAGGCCCTGTGCAGCGGACGCACCTGTGGCGTTGGCTTTAAAAAATCGGGGGTTTGGTCAAGGGCGGCAAAGCCAAAGCCAGCGAATGGCTTGGCGCCGCCCGAGGCAGGGCATGGGCTTGGCGCTCAAGCGCCACAGCCGCCAGGCCTACAGGGCTGGCTGTTTGGTGGCAAACACTGCAGGAATGGCAAGGCCCATCGTGGCCGTCGCCATGCGCACAATCGCCCAAGCCAGCTTGGGCGTCATCGGGGCAGCCCTCTTCGCGCCCATCCAACGCATCGCACGGATCGCCAGCCAACAGGTGGGCATTGCTCAAAGCCATGTGGCCGTCATGGGTGGCCGCGCCATGCTGTCCATGGGCGGCATGGCCTTTGTCCAAGGCGATGCTTGGGCCACCGTGCGAGGCATTTGCATGGTTCTCGCCCATCGGCATCCAGACGTTGGCCAGCAGCCGCAAGGGCATCAGGCAAAGCAAGAAACAAATGAACAGTCGGCGCATGGGCAAATCATAAGCCATGGCCTGAAGCGGCAGACCTGCGGCCGTGCAGCGTTTCACCCATGAGGTGAAGACCGTCGTGGGCGCAAGTGTTTGATTCATCAAGTGTTTAAAGCGCAAGCAAGCGGCCAACTGCCGGATTCAGGTTCAACGCATGCGGCGCAACAAGTTGGCCGTGGACGCGTCCAGCCCGGTCGCATCGCCCGAAGCCATTCGGGCATGGATGTCCTTGGCCAAGACCTTGCCCAGTTCCACGCCCCATTGGTCAAAGCTGTTGATGCCCCAGACCGCGCCGCTGACAAACACGCGGTGTTCTTGCAAAGCGATCAGCGCCCCCAAACTGGCGGGCGTCAAGGCCTCCAGCAGCAAAAAGCTGCTGGGCCGGTTGCCCGGAAAATCGCGATGCCCGCCATCGTCTGGCTGGCCCAGCATGAGGGCCTGGGCCTGGGCGATGGCATTTGCCAGCAGCAAGCCGTGGTGGTCTTTCAAGCCGTGCGTGGCTTGCTTGACCGCCACAAACTCCAACGGCACCGTGTCCGTGCCCTGGTGCAACATCTGAAAAAAAGCATGCTGGCTATTTGTGCCAGGCTCGCCCCACAGCACGGGCGATGTGCTGTAACCCAGGGCCTGGCCATGGCGGTCCACACGTTTGCCATTGCTCTCCATTTCCAACTGCTGCAAATACGCGGGCCAACGCGCAAGAGCGCTGTGGTAGGGCGCAACCGAGCGGCTGGTGTAGTTCAAAAAATTGCGGTACCACACATCCATCAGGCCCATGCGCACGGGCAAGTTGCTTGCCAACGGGGTCTGTTGGAAATGCCGGTCCATGGCGTGGGCACCGGCCAGAAAATCCCTGAAACCCGGCGCGCCGATGGCGATCGCCAAGGGCAAGCCAATGGCCGACCACAAGGAGTAACGCCCACCCACCCAATCCCAAAAGCCAAAGGTGGTGGTGATGCCGAACGCGGCCGCGGCGGCCACGTTGGTGGTCAGCGCGGCAAAGTGGCGAGCCACGTCTTGCCCGCCTTGCGCCAAAAACCAGGCCAAAGCCGAACGGGCGTTGCACAGGGTCTCCAGCGTGGTGAAGGTTTTGGAGGCGATCAAAAACAAGGTGTTCTCGGCCTTGAGCCCTGCCAAGACAGCGGCCAGTTCATGGCCATCCACATTGGAAACAAAGTGAAAGCGCTTGGCTGGAAGCGCAAAGTCTCTCAGAGCCAAAACCGCCATCTGCGGCCCCAAGTCAGAGCCACCAATGCCAATGTTCACCACGTCGGTGATCTGCGCATCGCCCCGAATCTGATCGGCATAGGCCAGCATGGCCGACAAAGTGCTGTGGACATCGTGCAAAGGCGCGGCCAGCTCACCCGACAAAGAACCCTCAGGTTGGCGCAGCAGCCAGTGCATCACGGCGCGGTCCTCGCTGAGGTTGATGTGCTCCCCCCTGAACATCGCGTCGCGCTGGGCCGCCACGCCCGTTTGCTCAGCCAGGGACTGAAGCAAGACTTCGGTGGCGGCGTCGATGTGGTTTTTAGACAAATCGGCCAACACATGCGGCGCAGTTTGGCTCAGGGCCACGGCCCTTTCGTCGTCTTGCGCAAAAGCCGTGCGCAAATCAAAACCCGCAAAACCCAAAGCGTGGTGTTGCAGTTTTTTCCAGGCAAAAGTCTCATCACATCGCATGGCGTTTGCTTTCATGGGTTGATTCGCTTGCAGACAAGCGCCTAAGGGGAATGGTCGTGCATTCGCTTGCAGGCACGGCTTGACTGAAAAAACCCATCAGGCTTTTTGCATCAGTTCTTCGAGTTTGACCGCGTCAGCGCAGAAGGCGCGTATGCCTTCGGCCAATTTTTCTGTGGCCATGGCGTCTTCGTTCAAGGCCAAGCGGAAAGTCGCTTCTTTGTAGTGAACGGCGGGCAAGTCCATGGCCTGGGCTTCTTGCACATGCAGGGCTTGCGCCAAGGGGGCGTCACTGGCCGCCAATTGCGCCAACAAGTCGGGGCTGATGGTCAGCAAGTCACAGCCTGCCAGGGCCGTGATCTGGCCGACATTGCGAAACGAAGCGCCCATCACCTCGGTGGCGATGCCGTGTTTTTTGTAGTGGTTGTAGATGGCCCGCACCGACAGCACACCCGGGTCGTTGGCCCCGGCTTGGGCGGCCTCGTCCCAAGCAGCGCCAGCGGTTTTTTTGTACCAGTCGTAAATGCGCCCGACAAAGGGCGAAATCAGCTGCACCTTGGCCTGGCCACAGGCCACCGCTTGGCAAAACGAGAACAGCAAAGTCAGGTTGCACCGTATGCCCTCACGCTCCAACTCGGCCGCCGCCTGAATGCCCTCCCAGGTCGAGGCGATCTTGATCAGTACCCGCTCGCGGGCAACGCCCTTTTCCGCGTACAAAGCCATGATGCGGCGCGCGCGCGCCACCGTGTCGGCGCTGTCAAAGCTCAAACGGGCATCCACTTCGGTGGACACGCGGCCTGGAATGGTTTGCAAGATTTCACAACCAAAGCGCACCAGCAAATGGTCCATCACCACATCCAACGCTTGGCCGCGGTGGGCGGCCACGGTGTCGCTCAGCAAGGGCGCGTATTCGGGCTTTTGCACCGCCTTCAAAATCAAAGACGGGTTGGTGGTGGCGTCTTGCGGCTGGAACTGGGCCAGCTGCTTGAAGTCGCCGGTGTCGGCCACCACGGTGGTGAATTGTTTCAGGGCGTCGAGTTGGTTCATGGTGCTTCCAGGTTGGCAGGCGGCACGGATTTCCA
>CAMCNQ010000206.1 GCA_945875955.1 Limnohabitans sp. Rim8
TTGCGAGCGCTCGGCCTCGCCAGGGTGGTCGGCCAGCAAGTCGGCCAAAAAAGCGTCCTGGGCTTGCAGCAGCTTGGGCTGGCGAAACACCTGGGCCGCTTCGGTCAGGCGGGCGCGAATGCGGTCGGACCACTCGCGCGTGGCCGCACGGGTGAAGGTCATCACCAAAATGTCTTGCGGCATGAGCGCTCGCGTGGCTTGCGCTTCGCTCGCACCGTGGCCCAGCACCAGGCGCACATACAGCGCGGCAATGGTCCAGGTTTTGCCCGTGCCGGCACTGGCCTCGATCAGGCGGCTGCCCCACAAGGGAAAGTGCATGGGCAAAAGGGGCTGGCTGGGGTCAAGCGGCATCACGCATCCTCCACTGGGTCATCGGCCTCGGCTTGGGCACCGGGCAAGGGCTCGACTTGCAAGCCCTCAGCCCATTTTTTCAGCGGCCTGTAAACCACTTCGGCGAGGCGTGCAAGGTGACCGCCTTGCAGCAGATCGGCCAAGGTGGGGTAGCTGCGGTACAGCGCGGCGTCCTTGCGGGCTTCGCCCTCTTGGTCATGGCCATTGCCCTCGTACAGGTCGGTCAAGGTGTTGAGCGAGGCGCTGCCCTTGTCTTGCTCAGACAGCCAGCGCAGGGCCACCAGGGGCGGCAGGGGCAGCGGCCATTGCATGCCCTCGGCGTACACGGCCAACAGCGCGTCCAATTGCTCAGCGGCCGGGGCCTGCGCCATGGGGGTGATGCGCACAATGGCATTGCGCCCAACCAACACGCCGTGTACGGGCAGGCCCATGGCGGCGGCGGCCAAACAGTTCAACCACGGCCCCATCAGCTTGTCGGGCAAGGCCTCGGCCTTCTTGCTTTTGTGCACGGTGGCGATCTTGGAGGCACGCAACTCCACCCAAGCGGTCTGCACTTGGTCACCCAGCACGCGTTGGCGCCAACCGGTCAGGGCGTCTTGCAGGCGCACCCCGGCATGGCTGCGGTCCACCAGAGCACGCGGCGCCAGCTCTGGCCAGGCCGCGCGCTCATCAAGGCCGCTGGCAAGCAGCGGCGTGAGCGCTTGCGCCAGGCGCTGCGCCTCATGCAGGCCCACCGCAGCCAGCGGCAAGTCGCCCGCTTTGCGCAGGCGCTGCACGCTGCGCTGCACATGGACGGGCACGCTGAGGGCGTGCATCTCGGCGGGCAGGTGTTGCAGCACCGTGTCCATGCGTTCGTACAGGTCCAGGCCGTTGAGGCTGAACAGCTCTTCGTCTTGCAGCGCGTTGCCCTCTTGCGCCAGACTCAGCTGCAAACGCTGGTTGAAAAAACTGGCCACGGGTCGGCGCAAAAAGCGCAGCAACTGGGCCAAAGTGAGCAGGGGCATGGCCCCTGCCGCGTCGATGGGCGGCAAACGCATGTCGCTGGGCTGCGTGGCGCTTGGCGCTTGGCTGTGTTGGCCACCAAGGCCGGCCTCTTGCTGGGCGGCCCGCCATTCGCGGGCATAGGTGTGCAAAGGGCTTGCCTCTTCAAAATAGGCGCTGCTGAAGGGCTGCAAGGGGTGCACGGTGGTCAAGGCCTTGGCGCTGCCCTTGCCCCACAGGCCATCAATTTCGTCGCGCAGTTGCGAGACCAAGACCGAGGGCGGTTGCTCGCTGTTGTCGCGCACGCTGCGGCCGCACCAGCTGACGTACAGCACGCGGCGCGCCGACAGCAAGGCTTCGAGCATGAGCTGGCGGTCATCCCCTTGGCGGGAGCGGTCACCAGGGCGCGACAGGCCGGGCAGGCCCAGCAAGTCAAAGTCGCTGCGGGGGCTGCGGCGGGGGTAGTCGCCGTCGTTCATGCCCAGCAAGCAGACCATCTGGAAGGGAATGGCGCGCATGGGCATGAGGGTGCAAAAAGTCACGCCCCCGGCCCGAAAACGCTGCGCCAACTTGGGCACTTTGAGCGCCTCCATCCAGGCCGAGCGGGCCACAGCCAAGGGCACGGGGTCGGCAAAATCAGCTTGCTCTGCCGCATGGAGCCAGTCGCTCAAGGCCTGGTCGAGGGCCGACAAGGCGTTGCGGTCGCTGTCGTCTTGGGCTTTGAACAGCGCCGCCAGCATGCGGCGGCCGCGTGCGGCCCATTCCAGTGGCGTGGCCGGGCTGGCGCAGCTTTGCCACCAATCGATCAGGGCCTCCAGCAGATGCGCCAACGCGCCTGCCAATTCGGCGTCAAGCCCGCCCACTTCGGCGTATGGGTCCACGTCTTGCGTGTCGGCGGGCAAAGGGTCGCTGCCGCAGGCGTAACCCATGAGCATGCGCTGCACGCCGAACAAGGCCGAGTTGTCTTCGCCGCAGCTGGCCAAACCCAAGCCCGCGCGGTGCGCCGCCGACAGCCCCCAGCGAATGCCCGAGCCCGCCATCCAGCGCGTCAGGGTGGGCAGTTGCGCGGGCCCAATGCCAAAGCGCTGGGCCAGGGCCGGCACCTCCAGCAAAGCCACCAACTCACTCATGCGGCTGCGCTGCTGTGGCAAAGCCAGCAACCACTCCAGCGCATGGATCAATGGGCTGGTGGCCTGCGCGCCCAAGTCGGCAATGTCAAACGGAATAAAGCGCGCATCGCCGCGTTTGTATTGACCAAACACCGCCCGGATGGCGGGGGCCATTTGCGCAATGTCGGGCACCATCACCACCACGTCGCGTGGCGACAGGTCGGGTTGCAGATGCAAGCGCTGCAGCAACTGGTCGTGCAACACCTCCAACTCACGCACCGGGCTGTGCGCCACCATGAACACCACCGAGCGGTCGTGCACGGCCAAGGGCGCTGCCACCGGTTCTTGCGCCGATTGCAGGTCACGGATGCGGTTTTGCAATTGGCTCAGCAGCGCATGCGGATCGCCCTCGGGCGCGGCGTCAAACAGGTCCAGCCTTTGCCCTGGGGCGCGGGCCATGGCCTGTTGCACATCGTCAAACGCGTCCAGCTGGCGAATGAAGTCGCGCCCCTGACGGCCCCAAGCGGCCAGCAGGGCGGGGGCGTGCAGGTGCATTTGCTCAAAAGGGGTGTTTGACAAATCGCGTGCGTTTTTGTAGGCATGACGGCGCCGCTCGGTCCGCAAGGCCTCGCGGCCGTCCATGATGTCGCCCCAGTGGTATTGGCAGGGGTTGGGCACGGCCAGCAAGACCTGGCTGTGGGCCGACAAGGCGGCCAGCATTTCCAGCAACTGGCTGGGCATGTGGCTCATGCCAAATACCGACACGCGCCGCGCCACCGGGCTGGCCAAGGTCTGGCCCGACTGCAAAGCCGCCAAAGCCCGCAGATGCAAAGCCGGGCGGGTGGCCTGTTTTTCTTGCTCCGTCAAAGTGGCCAAGACCCGACGCCACAACTGGGCCTGCCAAAGCTGGTCGGGCGGCAAGAGGCAGGAGGCGTCTGTGGCCTGCACCGGCTGCTCGGGGGACTTGCGCAGCAAGTTGTCGCCAGTAGCCCAATCGGCCAGCCAGTCGGGGCGGTAAATTTGGTATTGGTCGAACACATCGGCCAAGCGGCTGGCCAACTGCAGCAGACGCTCGGCATCGGGAGATTGTTCGGCGTTGATGCGCAAAAAACCCGTCACCGGCGCAAACAGGGGATCGTCCACGCAATCGGGCAGCAAGGCCATCAAGCGCCAGGTCATGGGCAGCTTGTCCAGCGGCGAGTCGGGCGGCACTTGCTGCGCGCCCAGCACCTGCCGGTAGGTGCGCCACAAAAAACGCGAAGGCAACTCCACCTTGGTGGCCGCGCACACGCCCCCTCGCCCGGCGTGGTCGCCCCCTTGCTGGGCCAGCGTCATCTTGATCCACTCGGCCATGCCGTTGCTTTGCACCAGCACCACCTCTTGCTCCAGCGGGTCCAAGGGCTGACGCGCCAGCCAAGCCGACAAGGTCTGTGCCAGCACCTCTGAGCGGTGGCTGTGCAGGGCCAAAAAGCCCGGAGCGATCGGTGAAAAGGTCATGCGTTTGTGGGTGGGCATCAAACCAGCGCTGGGCAAAAAACAAGGCCTTGCCAGGCGCTGCGAAACAACAAGAATAGCCGCAAAACCCAGCCAAGCCAGCGCAAGGCATGCGCCCAAGCCGCACACCACCGCTGCTGCTTTTTTAAGCACCCGCCGCCAGCCCAACAGGCATGCGCCTTGGCCCGCTTGTCCAAGGACTTATCCACAGCTTTGGGCACGGGGTTTGGGCGTAAGTCGCGCGCCGGATAGGCGCAGGGCAGGCAGGCATTTACAGTAGCACCATGATGCATTTTTACGAACCCCACCTGGGCCATGGCCTGAAGCACGACCCTTTCAACTCGATCGTGGGCCCCAGGCCCATTGGCTGGGTGTCCAGCCGCAGCGCCAAAGGGGTGTTGAATTTGGCGCCTTACAGCTTTTTCAACGCCTTCAATTACGTGCCGCCGGTGATTGGCTTTGCCAGCATTGGGCGCAAGGATTCGCTGAACAACATAGAGGCGACCGGTGAGTTTGTGTGGAACTTGGTGACCCGCGATCTGGCCGAGGCCATGAACCAGACCTGCGAGGCCGTGCCGCCCGAGGTGAGCGAGTTCGATTTGGCGGGGTTGTCTCCCGAGCCCTCGCGGGTGGTGGGAGTGCCACGGGTGGCGCAAAGCCGGGTGAGTTTTGAGTGCCGCTGCAGCCAAATTGTCCAGCTGCAAGATTTGCAAGGTGAAAAAATCAACAGTTGGATGGTTTTTGGCCAGGTGGTGGGCATTCACATTGACCAGCGCTTGTTGCACGACGGGGTGTACGACACGGCCCGGGCTGGGCATGTTTTGCGCGGAGGCGGACCCGCAGACTATTTCACCATCGGCCCCGAGCAGTTGTTCAAAATTGAACGCCCCGAAAGCGGTGCACGCGATTTGCCCAAGTGAGCCTGCCCCGTTGCTGAGCTTGGCTGGCCGATACGGGCAAGCTTGGGCTCCAAACCAGGCCAGGACAGCAGGCTCATGGCTTGGGCTCAGAGATGATCAGGCAATGCGCAATGCCTTGCGCGTCCACAATCTCTACCCCTTGGGCCTGAACCAAGGCCATGGCCGATGGGCCGATGCGGCCCAGACTGACCAGGCTGCAGGCAGCGGCTTCGTGCTTGTCACGTGCGCTGAGCAATTCATTCACCCACTCGACCCCCACGTTCGCCGCTTTCCAGCGTTTGGCGCTGACCAAGGTCAGGCGGCCATTTTTTTCAAGCTGGAAATCGGCTGGGCCGTTGGGCAGGCTGCTGACTTCAAAACCTTGCTGCCTGAAAGCCTGGGCCAAGCGTTTGGAAAATTCAGGCCAGGCCATGCTGCGGGCTTGCTCGGTCAACGCTTCCACACGATCGGCCGAAATGGCATGGCGTTGCCGCCAAGCGGCCATCACACCGACCACGAAAAAAGGAAAGGCCCCCAGCATGCCCACGGTTTTGTAGGCGTCGGGCAACAAGGCCCCCGCCGCCAGGGCCACCGCCAGCATCAACACAAAACTCACCCACCAGGGTGAACGCAGCAGCATCGCAAACAGCGACTTGTCGGACATTTTGAATTTCATGCGCAGCCAAAAATGGGGTGGGCTGCAGCCATTTTGATTGGCGCAGCGCAGGCACCAAACGCCTGCGCGCTCAAGTGTAGTGGCTGAAGTTGGCGATTTTGGCCTTGGCCGGTGCAGCCGGACAAGAATCAGGGCTTTGCAGTGGCCAGTGGCTGCGCCGTGTAGCATGGGTTTTTTTCACCCCAGCACAGGGCCCGCGCCCTGCCCTGACATGCCCAACCCAGCCGATTGGCCGATTGCACTTTCACAAGCCGATGTGGACGCCGTTGTGGCC